>NZ_MLQM01000028.1:0-42104 GCF_001854525.1 Mycobacterium talmoniae | reverse complement strand
GCGCAGCTGCGCCCAGTCGTCCTTGTCGGCGACCAGCCGGTCGCGTTTGGCCCGGATGGTGCGGGTCGCCCGGGTCAGGTTGGTGCGCTGCTGGCTGTTGCGTAGCTGGTGCGGGGCCGCCGCCGGGAACGGCGGCATGCCGAGGAACTCTTCTTGCGGCGGGACGGTCGCGGCGGCGGCGGCGATCCGCTGTGCATCGTCGCCGGCGCCACTCATCGGCCACCGCCATGCTGGCGCACCGGGCGCTGCACGTCGGGCACCGGCTCGCCGGTATCGAACGGGTCGGCGCGGGTGGCGGCCAGGATCTCGGCGTAGTGCAGCGGGCGCATGCCCGAGCGGCCCCGCGACAAGAACCCGCCGATGTGCATCAGGCAGGAGTTGTCGGCGGCGGTGAGCACCTCGGCGCCGGTGCCCAGGGCGGCGACCGCCTTGTCGGTGCCCATCGCGATCGAGGTGTCGGCGTTGCGCAGCGCGAAGGTGCCGCCGAACCCGCAGCACTCCTCGGCCTCGGGCAGCTCGACCAGATCGATGCCCTCCACCGCGCGCAGCAGCGTGGTCGGCCGGTCCCCGATCCGCAGCATGCGCAGGGTGTGACAGGTCGGGTGGTAGGTGACCCGGTGCGGGAAGTAGGAGCCGGTGTCGGTCACCTTCAGCACGTCGACCAGCAGCTCGGACAGCTCGTACAGCCGTGGGACGATGCTGGCCACCTTCCGGGCCAGGCCGGGGGAGCGGGCCCGGTCGGCCAGCACCGGGTAGTAGTCCTTGACCATCGCCGCGCAGGACCCGGAGGCGGCCAGCACCGCGTCGTAGCCGTCGAAGGTGGTGCAGAATCGCTGCGCCAACGGCACACAGTCGTCCTGGTAGCCGGTGTTGAAGTGCATCTGGCCGCAGCAGGTCTGCTGCGCGGGGAAGTCGACCTGGTGACCCAGCCGCCGCAGCAACCGCACCATCGCCTTACCGGTCTGCGGGTACATGACGTCGTTGAAACAGGCGATGAACAGGGCGATCCGCACGGCGGAGTTCCTTTCGGCGCGACTCACGTCAGTATGGCTGCTCTGGGGCGGGCCGGGCGTGTCGACTCCCGGCACTGGCGCCCCGTTCGCCCCAGGAGTCGCGGCGGGGAGTGGGGTGTGTCGTGCGTCCGCCTCTGCGCGACAAACCGGCGTTGCGTGCTCTTGGGCCCCAACAGCCCCACCAGATCGTTGACCACCGACACATATGCCTCACCTGTCGCAGCCGTAACGGATTGTCGCTGGTGAGCAGGGGCCCGGCTCTCAGCGACAACCAGACGTCGGCGAGGTGCAACGCCGTCGAGCTTCGCCGCGACGGCCGGCGGCCACAACACCACATGCCCCGCGAAGCTGGCCCTATGAAGGGCGCGTGGTGGTCGTCCGCCGAGCTGAATGTGCGTGCCCGTCTTGGCTGGTCAACACGACTGATGGTGCGTCCAAGCGCGCAGGCCCGCTCACCCGGATCTTTCGACGTCAGACGCGGAGCGAACGCCGTCGCACCCACACGGTGGTGATCGAGCCGTGGCCTTGGCGGACTTCGCTTTTGTCGCTGCTAGCCGGGCACCTCCCCGTCAGCGACAATCCGTTACCGCTGCGACAGTCGAGGCATACGTGTCGGTGGTCAACAATCTGGTGGGGCTGTTGGGGCCCAAGAGCACGAAACGCCCGGTTTGTCGCTCAGAGGCGGACGCACGCACACACCCACTCCCCGCCGGGGCTGGTGTGGCCGCTGGGGCAGCAGTGCCGACGGGAACGGACCGGCGCGCGGAAGTCGGTGCGGGATGGTGCGGGATGGTGCGGGCCTGACGCTGGTTCGCGCGCGGCACCCGGCCCGGACGTCGCCTTACTCACAAACGCGGCGCGTCACCTCTTGACGGACGGGCCCAAACGGGCCAGTCTGTTGGGCAGCATGAGTGCACGGGTAGGACAGGACGCCAGCCAGCGCCGAGATATCCCTGTGCACGGCGGTTGAGGAATGCGCGGTCCTGCGCTATTGTTGGACGTTGCGCTGGCTACCTCCTGCCCACCTCACCTGCACCCGACACCGTGGTCCTAGCCTGAGCCTTATTTGCGCGCTCAGCGATTGTGTGCGTGCGTGAGATCCGGACAGTTCGTCCGCCAGCCGAACCGACGCAGATATCGCGGCGACCCGAGTCCGCTGGCTCGCTAGTCGCATGAGGTGCTGGAAGGATGCATCTTGGCAGTCTCCCGCCAGAGCAAGTCCGCTGAAACTACTAGCTCCAATTCCTCCGTACCCGGAGCCCCTAACCGCATTTCCTTCGCCAAGCTCCGTGAACCGCTCGAGGTTCCCGGCCTGCTCGACGTGCAGACCGACTCGTTCCAGTGGCTGATCGGCGCCCCGCAGTGGCGGGAAAAGGCGACCGCCCGCGGCGACAGCCAACCGGTCGGCGGCCTGGAAGAGGTGCTCGCCGAGCTGTCCCCGATCGAGGACTTCTCCGGCTCGATGTCGCTGTCGTTCTCCGACCCCCGCTTCGACGAGGTCAAGGCCCCGGTCGACGAGTGCCGCGACAAGGACATGACCTACGCGGCCCCGCTGTTCGTCACCGCGGAGTTCATCAACAACAACACCGGCGAGATCAAGAGCCAGACGGTGTTCATGGGTGACTTCCCGATGATGACCGAGAAGGGCACCTTCATCATCAACGGCACCGAGCGTGTCGTCGTCTCCCAGCTGGTGCGCTCGCCCGGCGTCTACTTCGACGAGAGCATCGACAAGTCCACCGAGAAGACGCTGCACTCGGTCAAGGTGATCCCGGGCCGCGGCGCCTGGCTGGAGTTCGACGTCGACAAGCGCGACACCGTCGGCGTCCGCATCGACCGCAAGCGCCGCCAGCCGGTCACCGTGCTGCTCAAGGCGCTGGGCTGGACCAGCGAGCAGATCTCCGAGCGGTTCGGTTTCTCCGAGATCATGATGTCGACGCTGGAGAAGGACAATACTGCCAACACCGACGAGGCGCTGCTTGACATCTACCGCAAGCTGCGCCCGGGCGAACCGCCGACCAAGGAGTCCGCGCAGACCCTGCTGGAGAACCTGTTCTTCAAGGACAAGCGCTACGACCTGGCCCGGGTGGGTCGCTACAAGGTCAACAAGAAGCTGGGTCTGCCGCCGGCCGAGACCAACTCGACCACGCTGACCGAAGAGGACATCGTCGCCACCATCGAGTACCTGGTCCGCCTCCACGAGGGCCAGACCACGATGACGGTGCCCGGCGGCACCGAGGTGCCCGTCGAGGTCGACGACATCGACCACTTCGGCAACCGGCGGCTGCGCA
The DNA here is from genome assembly GCF_001854525.1 of Mycobacterium talmoniae. NCBI lineage: Bacteria > Bacillati > Actinomycetota > Actinomycetes > Mycobacteriales > Mycobacteriaceae > Mycobacterium > Mycobacterium talmoniae. The sequence continues at coordinate 38,800 of NZ_MLQM01000028.1, read as the reverse complement.
CGGTGGGTGAGCTGATCCAGAACCAGATCCGGGTCGGGCTGTCCCGGATGGAGCGGGTGGTCCGCGAGCGGATGACCACCCAGGACGTCGAGGCCATCACGCCGCAGACGCTGATCAACATCCGCCCGGTGGTCGCGGCCATCAAGGAGTTCTTCGGCACCAGCCAGCTGTCCCAGTTCATGGACCAGAACAACCCGCTGTCGGGGCTGACCCACAAGCGTCGGCTGTCGGCGCTGGGTCCCGGTGGTCTGTCCCGGGAGCGCGCCGGCCTGGAGGTCCGTGACGTGCACCCGAGCCACTACGGCCGGATGTGTCCGATCGAGACCCCGGAAGGCCCCAACATCGGTCTGATCGGGTCGCTGTCGGTGTACGCCCGGGTCAACCCGTTCGGGTTCATCGAGACCCCGTACCGCAAGGTCGTCGACGGGGTGGTCACCGACGAGATCGTCTACCTGACCGCCGACGAGGAGGACCGCCACGTGGTGGCGCAGGCCAACTCGCCGATCGACGACGACGGCCGGTTCACCGAGGCCCGGGTGCTGGTGCGCCGGAAGGCCGGCGAGGTCGAATACGTGTCCTCGTCCGAGGTGGACTACATGGACGTGTCGCCGCGCCAGATGGTGTCGGTGGCCACCGCGATGATCCCGTTCCTCGAGCACGACGACGCCAACCGTGCCCTGATGGGCGCCAACATGCAGCGCCAGGCGGTTCCGCTGGTGCGCAGCGAGGCGCCGCTGGTGGGCACCGGGATGGAGCTGCGCGCCGCGATCGACGCCGGCGACGTCGTCGTCGCCGACAAGGCCGGCGTCATCGAGGAGGTGTCCGCCGACTACGTCACGGTGATGGCCGACGACGGCACCCGGCAGACCTACCGGATGCGCAAGTTCGCCCGCTCCAACCACGGCACCTGCGCCAACCAGCGTCCGATCGTGGACACCGGGCAGCGCGTCGAGGCCGGCCAGGTCATCGCCGACGGGCCGTGCACCGAGAACGGTGAGATGGCGCTCGGCAAGAACCTGCTGGTGGCGGTCATGCCGTGGGAGGGCCACAACTACGAGGACGCCATCATCCTGTCCAACCGCCTGGTGGAGGAGGACGTGCTGACCTCGATCCACATCGAGGAGCACGAGATCGACGCCCGCGACACCAAGCTGGGCGCCGAGGAGATCACCCGGGACATCCCGAACGTCTCCGATGAGGTGCTGGCCGACCTCGACGAGCGCGGCATCGTGCGCATCGGCGCCGAGGTCCGCGACGGCGACATCCTGGTCGGCAAGGTCACCCCGAAGGGGGAGACCGAGCTGACCCCCGAGGAGCGGCTGCTGCGGGCGATCTTCGGTGAGAAGGCCCGCGAGGTCCGCGACACCTCGCTGAAGGTGCCGCACGGCGAGTCCGGCAAGGTGATCGGCATCCGGGTGTTCTCCCGCGAGGACGACGACGAGCTGCCGGCCGGGGTCAACGAGCTGGTCCGGGTGTACGTGGCTCAGAAGCGCAAGATCTCCGACGGTGACAAGCTGGCCGGCCGGCACGGCAACAAGGGTGTGATCGGCAAGATCCTGCCGGTCGAGGACATGCCGTTCCTGCCGGACGGCACCCCGGTCGACATCATCCTGAACACCCACGGGGTGCCGCGACGGATGAACATCGGCCAGATCCTGGAAACCCACCTGGGCTGGATCGCCAAGACCGGCTGGAAGATCGATGGCCAGCCCGACTGGGCGGAGCGGTTGCCGAAGGAGCTGCTGGAGTCGACGCCGGAGTCGCTGGTGTCCACGCCGGTGTTCGACGGCGCCCGCGAGGAGGAACTGCAGGGGCTGCTGTCCTCCACGCTGCCCAGCCGCGACGGCGAGGTGCTGGTCGACGGCGACGGCAAGGCGCGGCTGTTCGACGGCCGCTCCGGCGAGCCGTTCCCGTACCCGGTGACCGTCGGCTACATGTACATCATGAAGCTGCACCACCTGGTCGACGACAAGATCCACGCCCGGTCCACCGGCCCGTACTCGATGATCACCCAGCAGCCGCTGGGCGGTAAGGCGCAGTTCGGTGGCCAGCGGTTCGGGGAGATGGAGTGCTGGGCCATGCAGGCCTACGGCGCGGCGTACACGCTGCAGGAGCTGCTGACCATCAAGTCCGACGACACCGTCGGGCGGGTCAAGGTCTACGAGGCGATCGTCAAGGGCGAGAACATCCCCGAGCCGGGCATCCCCGAGTCGTTCAAGGTGCTGCTCAAGGAGCTGCAGTCGCTGTGCCTCAACGTTGAGGTGCTGTCCAGTGACGGCGCGGCGATCGAGCTGCGTGAGGGCGAGGACGAGGACCTGGAGCGCGCCGCGGCGAACCTGGGTATCAACTTGTCCCGCAACGAATCCGCCTCTGTCGAGGATTTGGCCTAATTTGTTTTCTAGTCCCGCAAGGGGAAAGGGAGTTACGTGTTAGACGTCAACTTCTTCGATGAACTCCGCATCGGCCTGGCCACCGCCGAGGACATTCGGCAGTGGTCCTACGGCGAGGTCAAGAAGCCGGAGACCATCAACTACCGCACGCTCAAGCCGGAGAAGGACGGCCTGTTCTGCGAGAAGATCTTCGGGCCGACCCGCGACTGGGAGTGCTACTGCGGTAAGTACAAGCGGGTCCGGTTCAAGGGCATCATCTGTGAGCGCTGCGGCGTCGAGGTGACCCGGGCCAAGGTGCGTCGTGAGCGGATGGGCCACATCGAGCTGGCCGCGCCGGTCACCCACATCTGGTACTTCAAGGGCGTGCCGAGCCGGCTGGGCTACCTGCTGGACCTGGCGCCCAAGGATCTCGAGAAGATCATCTACTTCGCCGCCTACGTGATCACCGCGGTCGACGACGAGATGCGGCACAACGAGCTGTCCACGCTCGAGGCCGAGATGGTCGTCGAGAAGAAGGCGGTGGAGGACCAGCGCGACGCCGACCTGGAGGCCCGGGCCCAAAAGCTGGAGGCCGACATGGCCGAGCTGGAGGCCGAGGGCGCCAAAGCCGATGTGCGGCGCAAGGTTCGCGACGGCGGTGAGCGGGAGATGCGCCAGATCCGCGACCGCGCCCAGCGCGAGCTGGACCGGCTGGAGGACATCTGGAACACCTTCACCAAGCTGGCCCCCAAGCAGCTGATCGTCGACGAGAACCTGTACCGGGAGCTGGTCGACCGCTACGGCGAGTACTTCACCGGGGCGATGGGCGCGGAGTCGATCCAGAAGCTGATCGAGAACTTCGACATCGATGCCGAAGCCGACTCGCTGCGCGAGGTCATCCGCAACGGCAAGGGCCAGAAGAAGCTTCGCGCGTTGAAGCGGCTGAAGGTGGTGGCGGCGTTCCAGCAGTCGGGCAACTCGCCGATGGGCATGGTGCTCGACGCGGTGCCGGTGATCCCGCCGGAGCTGCGTCCGATGGTGCAGCTCGACGGTGGCCGGTTCGCCACCTCCGACCTCAACGACCTGTACCGCCGGGTGATCAACCGCAACAACCGGCTGAAGCGACTGATCGACCTGGGTGCGCCCGAGATCATCGTCAACAACGAGAAGCGGATGCTGCAGGAGTCCGTGGACGCGCTGTTCGACAACGGCCGTCGCGGCCGCCCGGTCACCGGGCCGGGTAACCGTCCGCTGAAGTCGCTTAGCGATCTCTTGAAGGGTAAGCAGGGCCGGTTCCGGCAGAACCTGCTCGGTAAGCGTGTCGACTACTCGGGCCGTTCGGTCATCGTGGTCGGTCCGCAGCTCAAGCTGCACCAGTGCGGTCTGCCCAAGCTGATGGCGCTCGAGCTGTTCAAGCCGTTCGTGATGAAGCGGCTGGTCGACCTCAACCACGCGCAGAACATCAAGAGCGCCAAGCGGATGGTGGAGCGGCAGCGCCCGCAGGTGTGGGACGTCCTCGAAGAGGTCATCGCCGAGCACCCGGTGCTGCTGAACCGGGCGCCGACCCTGCACCGGCTGGGTATCCAGGCCTTCGAGCCGCAGCTGGTGGAGGGCAAGGCCATTCAGCTGCACCCGCTGGTGTGTGAGGCGTTCAACGCCGACTTCGACGGTGACCAGATGGCGGTGCACCTGCCGCTTTCGGCGGAGGCGCAGGCCGAGGCCCGCATCCTGATGCTGTCTTCCAACAACATCCTGTCGCCGGCCTCGGGTCGCCCGCTGGCCATGCCGCGGCTGGACATGGTGACCGGGTTGTACTACCTGACCACCGAGGTGCCCGGCGACACCGGCGAGTACGTGGCCGCCGCCAAGGACCGCCCGGAGTCCGGGGTGTACGCCTCGCCGGCTGAGGCGATCATGGCGATGGACCGCGGCGCGCTTTCCGTGCGGGCCAAGATCAAGGTGCGGTTGAGCCAGCTGCGCCCGCCCGCCGAGCTGGAGACCGAGCTGTTCGGTGTCAACGGCTGGCGGCCGGGGGACTCCTGGGTGGCCGAAACCACCTTGGGCCGGGTGATGTTCAACGAGTTGCTGCCGATGGGCTACCCGTTCGTGAACAAGCAGATGCACAAGAAGGTGCAGGCCACCATCATCAACGATCTGGCCGAGCGCTACCCGATGATCGTGGTCGCCCAGACCGTCGACAAGCTCAAGGACGCCGGCTTCTACTGGGCCACCCGGTCCGGGGTGACGGTGTCGATGGCCGATGTGCTGGTGCCGCCGCGCAAGAAGGAGATCCTCGACGCCTACGAGGAGCGCGCCGACAAGGTCGAAAAGCAGTTCCAGCGTGGTGCGCTCAACCACGACGAGCGCAACGAGGCGCTGGTGGAGATCTGGAAGGAAGCCACCGAAGAGGTCGGTCAGGCGCTGCGGGACCACTACCCGGCCGACAACCCGATCATCACGATCGTGGAGTCCGGCGCCACCGGTAACTTCACCCAAACCCGGACGCTGGCCGGGATGAAGGGTCTGGTGACCAACCCCAAGGGTGAGTTCATCCCGCGGCCGATCAAGTCCTCGTTCCGTGAGGGCCTGACGGTGTTGGAGTACTTCATCAACACCCACGGCGCCCGGAAGGGTCTGGCGGACACCGCGTTGCGTACCGCCGACTCGGGGTACCTGACCCGTCGTCTGGTCGACGTGTCCCAGGACGTGATCGTGCGCGAGCACGACTGCGGCACCGAGCGCGGCATCATCGTCGAGTTGGCCGAACGTCAGCCCGACGGCACCCTGATCCGCGACCCGTTCATCGAAACCTCGGCGTACGCGCGGACATTGGCCACCGATGCGGCCGATGAGAAGGGCAACGTGATCGTCGAGCGCGGCCACGACCTGGGCGACCCGGCGATCGAGGCGCTGCTGGTGGCCGGCATCACGTCGGTCAAGGTGCGGTCGGTGCTGACCTGCACCACCGGCACCGGGGTGTGCGCGACCTGCTACGGCCGGTCGATGGCCACCGGCAAGCTGGTCGACATCGGTGAGGCCGTCGGTATCGTCGCCGCGCAGTCCATCGGTGAGCCCGGCACCCAGCTGACCATGCGTACCTTCCACCAGGGTGGTGTCGGTGAGGACATCACCGGTGGTCTGCCCCGGGTGCAGGAGCTGTTTGAGGCTCGGGTGCCGCGCGGCAAGGCGCCGATCGCCGACGTGTCCGGCCGGGTCCGGCTGGAGGAGGGCGAGAAGTTCTACAAGATCACCATCGTCCCGGACGACGGCGGCGAGGAAGTGGTCTACGACAAGCTCTCCAAGCGTCAGCGGCTGCGGGTGTTCAAGCACGACGACGGGACCGAGCGGCTGCTGACCGACGGCGACCACGTCGAGGTGGGCCAGCAGCTGATGGAAGGCTCCGCCGACCCGCACGAGGTGCTGCGCGTGCAGGGCCCCCGCGAGGTGCAGATCCACCTCGTCAAGGAGGTCCAGCAGGTCTACCGGGCGCAGGGTGTGTCGATCCACGACAAGCACATCGAGGTGATCGTCCGGCAGATGCTGCGCCGGGTGACCATCATCGATTCGGGCTCCACCGAGTTCCTGCCCGGCTCGCTGACCGAGCGCGCCGAGTTCGAGGCCGAGAACCGTCGGGTGGTGGCCGAGGGCGGCGAGCCCGCCGCCGGTCGCCCGGTGCTGATGGGGATCACCAAGGCGTCGCTGGCCACCGACTCGTGGCTGAGTGCGGCGTCGTTCCAGGAGACCACCCGCGTGCTGACCGATGCGGCGATCAACTGCCGCAGCGACCGGCTGCAGGGTCTGAAGGAGAACGTGATCATCGGTAAGTTGATCCCGGCCGGGACCGGGATCAACCGGTACCGCAACATCCAGGTGCAGCCGACCGAGGAGGCCCGGGCCGCCGCGTACACGATCCCGTCCTACGAGGATCAGTACTACAGCCCGGACTTCGGCCAGGCCACCGGTGCCGCGGTGCCGTTGGACGACTACGGCTACTCCGACTACCGGTAGGGGTCCCTTCCCTTCCGCGAGCAGACGCAAAAGCCCCCATTTCCTGCGGAAATGAGGGGCTTTTGCGTCTGCTCACCACACCATCCCCAGCACTGACTTTCGGTCTGGCCGCCACTGAGCCAGCATTCCGTGCATGTTCGTCGACGGGGTGGCCACACGGCAGCAACTGCTCACCGTGATGAGCCGCAACCGGCTGGCCCGACTGGTGAAGTCGGGTCGGCTCATCCGCGTCTGCCACGGCGTTTACGCATTACGCGAGCCCGACGTGCTGAGCACGCTGGCCGCGCTGGAGCTGATGGCCGGGCAGCGGCTGGTGGCCTGCATGGGCACCGCGGCGGCGTTGTACGGCTTCGACACCGAGAACACGGCGCGGGTACACGTGCTTGATCCGGGCGTGCGGATGCGCCCGTCACCGGGCCTGTTGGTGCACCAGCGGATCGGCGCGCCGCTGCGCCGTGTCGAGGGGCGACTGGCGACGGCGCCGGCGTGGACAGCGATCGAGCTCGCCCGGACGCTGCGTCGACCGCGCGCGCTGGCGACGCTGGATGCTGCACTGCACGTCGGGGCGTGTACGACGACCGAACTGCATGCCGCGATCCGCGAACAGAAGGGCCGGCGCGGCATCGTCAAGGTACGGGAATTGATCGAGTACGCCGACGGCCGTGCCGAGTCGCCGATGGAGAGTGAGGCACGGCTGGTGTTCATCGACGGCCGGTTGCCCATGCCGGAGCTGCAGTACACCATCGTGGACCGTTACGGCAGGGTCTGGCGGGTGGATTTCGCCTGGCCGGACGCGAAGGTCGTCGCCGAATACGACAGCCTGGCATGGCATATGAGCCGTGACGGGCTGTTGCATGACCGGCTGAAAACCGCTCGACTGCAGGAATGCGGGTGGACCAGCGTGCCGATGACCATCGACGATATCCGCCGCGATCCGGTCGGTTTACTGGCACGCCTCAACACCCACCTGGACCGGCCGCGCCTGGTAGGGTAAGCCCGCCGAGCAGACGCAGAAGCCCCGGTTTCGGGCCCGAAACCGGGGCTTTTGCGTCTGCTCGCGAGGGATAAGGTGGGGGCTATGCTCATCGGTTCGCATGTCAGTCCGGCCGATCCGCTGGCCGCCGCCGCGGCCGACGGCGCCGACGCGGTGCAGATCTTCCTGGGCAATCCGCAAAGCTGGAAGGCCCCCAAACCGCGCGACGACGCCGCCGTGCTGCGCGCGTCGGACCTGCCGATCTACGTGCACGCGCCGTATTTGATCAACGTTGCCTCGGCCAATAACCGGGTGCGCATCCCGTCGCGCAAGATCCTGCAGCAGACCTGCGACGCCGCCGCCGACATCGGGGCCGCCGCGGTGATCGTGCACGGCGGCCACGTCACCGCCGACGACGACGTGGCGGCCGGCTTCGGGCGCTGGCGCAAGGCCCTCGACCAGCTGGAGTCCGACGTCCCGGTGTACCTGGAGAACACCGCCGGCGGTGACCACGCGATGGCGCGCCGCTTCGACACCATCGCCGGGTTGTGGGACCAGATCGGGGACACCGGCATCGGTTTTTGCCTGGACACCTGCCACACCTGGGCCGCCGGTGAGGCGCTGCTGGACGCGGTGGACCGGATCAAGGCCATCACCGGCCGCATCGATTTGGTGCACTGCAACGACTCCAAGGACGCCGCCGGCTCCGGCCGGGACCGGCACGCCAATTTCGGTACCGGGCAGATCGATCCGCAACTGCTGGTCGCGGTCGTCACCGCCGCCGACGCCCCGGTGATCTGCGAAACCGCCGAGGAGGGCCGCAAGGACGACATCGCGTTCCTGCGCGAACACGTCCGCTAGCGAAAGCCGCGCCGCAAGAAATCCAGCAGGCGGCGACACGCGGGGGTGACCGCGGTGGGCCCCCAGGCCAGGGCGATCTCGCGCCGATAGGTATCCGGGGTGAGCGGGATTTCGGTGGTATGCGGGGTGCGCCGCTCGTGGTGCGGCAACAGTGCGATACCCAGGCCGCGGCCGATCAGCTCCCGGATGGTGGCGAACTCGGTGATCTCCACGGCGATCTGCGGGCGGAAACCCGCGGCGTTGCACCAGGTTTCGGTCGCCTGCCGCAGGTCGTAGCTGGTCGGGTTGGCGATGAACGCCTCGGTGCGCAGTTCGTCGAGCCGCAGCCGCCGCCGCGACGCGAGCCGGTGATCGGCGGGCAGCACGACCCGGATCGGCTGGGTCCCGATGACGGTGTGCCGCACCGTGTCCGGCGGCGGGATCACCACCGCCACATCGAGGGTGCCGGCGGCGAGGTCGGCGGTCAGCTCCGAGCCGTGGGCCTGTTTGACCGCCAGCCGGATCCCCGGCGCGCGGCGGTGAAACTCCGCGATCAGGGTCGGTATCTGCCCGGTCCCCATCGTGAGCGGGAAACCGAACCGCACGGCGCCGTGGTCGGGGTCGGCCTCCCCGGCGACGGTGTCGAGGGTGGCCTCGAGTTCGCGCAGCGGGTCGCGGATCCGCTCGGCGAGCTGCACCGCGGCCGGGGTCAACCGCACCGTGCGGCCGTCGTGGAGGATCAGCCGCACCCCGAGGGCCTTTTGCAGGGCGTGGATCCGGCGGCTCATCGACGACTGCGGGATCCCGAGCGTCTCGGCGGCGCGGGTCATATGCCCGTCGTGGGTCGCCAGCTCCTCCAGGGCCCGCAGCTGCGGCGCGAACCGCCCGATCCATCGATCCATATTCGAATGGTAATGACCAAAACATTCATTGGACGGATCAAATCGCACCGGGCGATGCTGGGTTCATCGAGGTCCGCCACAGAAAGGTGCCCGCCCATGACCACCATCCCGCCCCAACCCGACCTCGTCGACGCCGTCCTGGTGGGCGGCGGCATCATGTCGGCCACCCTGGGCGCGATGCTGACCCTGCTCGAACCGGGCTGGCGGGTCGTGGTGCTCGAGCGGGCCGCCGACGTCGCCACCGAGAGCAGCGGCCCGTGGAACAACGCCGGTACCGGTCACGCCGGCTACTGCGAGCTCAACTACATGCCCGACCCCGACGATGCCACCGCCGCGGCCCGGGCGTCGCGCCAGTTCCAGCTGTCCCGGCAGTGGTGGGCGCATCTCGTCGGGCGGGGGCTGCTCGATCCGGACACGTTCATCCACGCCACCCCGCACCTGGATCTGGTTTTCGGGGCCCGCGACGTGGCCTACCTGCGCCGCCGCTTCCAGACCCTGAGCGCCGATCCGCTGTTCACGGGCCTGGAATTCAGCGACGACCCGGCCACGATCGCGCGGTGGGCGCCGCTGGTGATGGCCGGCCGCGATCCCGGCGAGTCGGTGGCCGCAACGCGGCACCCGGCCGACACCGACGTCGACTTCGGTGCGCTGACCCGCGGGCTCACCCGGATCGTGACCGGGCATGGGGGACGGGTGCTGCTCGGCCACGAGGTGCGCACGCTGCGCCAACATGCCGACGGCAGCTGGCTGGTCGGCGGCCGAAATACCAAGACCCGCACCCGGTTTCAGCTGCGGGCAAAATTCGTGTTCATCGGGGCCGGCGACTACGCGCTGCGGCTGCTGCAGCGCGCGCGGCTGCCCGAGGTGCACGGGTACGGGGTGCTGCCGGTCGGTGCGGCGTTCCTGCGGTGTGCCGACCCGCGAGTGGTCGCCCGGCACCGGGTCAAGGTGTACGGGCAGGCCCCCGCCGGGGCGCCACCGATGTCGGTGCCGCATCTGGATCACCGCACCGTCAACGGTCACCAGCAGCTGTTGTTCGGGCCGTACCCGACGTTCAGCACCAAACTGCTCAAACACGGCAAGCGCACCGACGTGTTCACCACGCTGCGGTGGCGCAATCTGCCGGTGCTGGCGGCCGCTCTCGCGCAGAACCTCGGCTTGGTGCGTTACCTGATCACCGAACTGCTCCGGCCCAAGCGCGGCAAGGTCGCGCAGCTGCGCCGGTTTTATCCGACCGCCGATCCCCGGCAGTGGGAGCTGGTGCCCGCCGGCCAACGCGCCCAACTGGTCACCCCCGACCCCGCGCGCCTCGGTGTCCTTCGGTCGGGCACCGAGCTGGTCACGGCCGCCGACGGCAGCATCGCCGGACTGCTGGGCGCCTCGCCCGGGGCGTCGACGGCCGTTGCGATCATCCTCGCCCTGCTGCAGCGCTGCTTTCCCGACCGGTGGGCGCAATCGTGGCGCGCCCGCATCGACGCCGCGATCCCGGGTCATGCACGCGACGAGCCGTGGAGCGCCGACGCCGTCGCCGACGGCCTGGCTGCCACCGCGGCGGCGCTACGCCTCACGCCTCATTACAACTCTTGTGCAGGTGTCGAAAAAATGTAACATTGCTCTATGCCCGACACACACACCGTCACCAACCAGGTCCCGCCGCTGGAGGGCCACAACCCGGCCGCCTCGCCGGTGCTGATCGAGGCCCTGATCCGCGAGGGCGGGCAGTGGGGCGTCGACGAGGTCACCGAACTCGGTGCCATCAACGGCTCCCGGCAGGCGCAACGCTGGGGCGAGCTGGCCGACCGCAACCGGCCGATCCTGCACACCCACGACGCCACCGGGCACCGCATCGACGAGGTGGAATACGACCCGGCGTATCACGAGCTGATGCGCACGGCGATCGCCCACGGCCTGCACGCCGCCCCGTGGGCCGACGACCGGCCCGGCGCGCACGTGGTGCGCGCCGCCAAGACCAGCGTGTGGACCGCCGAACCCGGGCACATGTGCCCGATCTCCATGACGTATGCCGTCGTCCCGGCGCTGCGCTACAACCCGGAGCTGGCCGCGGTCTACGAGCCGCTGCTCACCAGCCGGGCCTACGACCCCGAGCTGAAGGTGCCCACCACCAAAGCCGGGATCACCGCGGGCATGTCGATGACCGAAAAGCAGGGCGGCTCCGATGTGCGGGCCGGCACCACCGCGGCGGTGCCCAACGCGGACGGCAGCTACTCGCTGACCGGGCACAAGTGGTTCACCTCCGCGCCGATGTGCGACATCTTCCTGGTGCTGGCGCAGGCGCCCGGCGGGCTGAGCTGCTTTTTGCTGCCGCGGGTGCTGCCCGACGGCACCCGCAACCGAATGTTCTTGCAGCGGCTCAAAGACAAGCTCGGCAACCACGCCAACGCCTCCTCGGAGGTCGAGTACGACGGTGCCCTCGCCTGGCTGGTCGGTGAGGAGGGCCGCGGGGTGGCCACCATCATCGAGATGGTGAACCTGACCCGGCTGGACTGCACGCTGGGCAGCGCCACCAGCATGCGTTCCGGGCTGACCCGCGCCATCTACCACACCCAGCACCGAAAAGCCTTCGGCGAGTATCTGATCGACCAACCGCTGATGCGTAACGTGCTGGCCGACCTGGCGGTGGAGGCCGAGGCCGCCACCATGGTGGCGATGCGGATGGCCGGGGCCACCGACGCCGCGACCCGCGGTGACGAACGCGAGGGGCTGCTGCGCCGCATCGGGCTGGCGGCCGCCAAGTACTGGGTGTGCAAACGGTCCACCCCGCACGCCGCCGAGGCGCTGGAATGCCTGGGCGGCAACGGCTACATCGAGGACTCGCTGATGCCCCGGCTGTACCGGGAGGCGCCGCTGATGGGCATCTGGGAAGGCTCCGGCAACGTCAGCGCACTGGATACCTTGCGCGCCATGGCGACCCGACCCGAATCCGTCGAGACGCTGTTCGACGAGCTGGGTCAGACCGCCGGTCAGGACCGCCGGCTGGACGCCCATGTCGCCAAGCTGCGGCCGCAGCTGGACGACCTGGACACCATCCAGTACCGGGCCCGCCAGATCGCCGAGAACATCTGCCTGGCGCTGCAGGGCTCGCTGCTGGTGCGGCACGGCCACCCCGCGGTTGCCGAGGCGTTTTTGGCCACCCGGCTGGACGGCAACTGGGGCGGGGCGTTCGGCACGCTGCCCACCGGGCTGGACGTGGCGTCGATCCTGGAACGGGCGCTGGTCAAGGGATGACGCGCCAATGACCCACGCGATCAGGCCGGTCGACTTCGACAACCTCAAAACGATGACCTATGAGGTCACCGACCGAGTCGCCCGGATCACCTTCAACCGGCCCGAGAAGGGCAACGCGATCATCGCCGACACCCCGCTGGAGCTGTCCGCGCTCGTCGAACGCGCCGACCTGGACCCCAATGTGCACGTGATCCTGGTGTCGGGCCGCGGCGAAGGCTTTTGCGCCGGTTTCGATCTGTCCGCCTACGCCGAAGGGTCGTCGTCGGCCGGGGGTGGCAGCACCTACAAGGGCACCGTGCTGGACGGCAAAACCCAGGCGGTCAACCACCTGCCCAACCAGCCGTGGGACCCGATGATCGACTACCAGATGATGAGCCGGTTCGTGCGCGGCTTCTCGTCGCTGATGCACGCCGACAAGCCGACCGTCGTCAAGATCCACGGCTACTGCGTGGCCGGCGGCACCGACATCGCGCTGCACGCCGACCAGGTGATCGCCGCCGCCGACGCCAAGATCGGCTACCCACCCACCCGGGTGTGGGGGGTGCCCGCCGCCGGCCTGTGGGCGCACCGGCTCGGCGACCAACGCGCCAAACGGCTGCTTTTGACCGGGGATTGCATCACCGGCGCGCAGGCCGCCGAATGGGGGCTGGCCGTGGAGGCCCCGGACCCGGCCGATCTGGACGAGCGCACCGAACGGCTGGTCGAGCGGATCGCGGCGATGCCGGTCAACCAGCTGATCATGGTCAAGCTGGCGCTCAATTCGGCGTTGCTGGCCCAGGGGGTGGCCACCAGCCAGATGGTGTCCACCGTGTTCGACGGCGTCGCCCGGCACACCCCCGAGGGGCACGCGTTCGTCGCCGACGCGGTGCAGCACGGCTTCCGGGACGCGGTGCGCCACCGCGACGAGCCGTTCGGCGACTACGGCCGCCAAGCCTCCCAGGTGTAGCTGTGTCGCAGCCGCTGGCCCGCATGACCGCCCGCTCGGTGGTGCTGTCGGTGCTGCTCGGCGCCCACCCGGCCTGGGCCAGCGCGGCCGAACTGGTCCGGCTGACCGCCGACTTCGGCATCAAGGAGTCGACGCTGCGGGTGGCGCTGACCCGGATGGTCGGCGCCGGTGACCTAATCCGATCCGCCGACGGCTACCGGCTCTCGGAGCGACTGCTCGCCCGGCAACGCCGCCAGGACGACGCCATGCGCCCGTGCACCCGGGACTGGAGCGGGCACTGGACCACGCTGGTGATCACCAGCGTCGGCACCGACGCCCGCACCCGCTCAGCGCTGCGCACCGCCCTGCAGCACAAGCGCTTTGCCGAACTGCGCGAAGGCGTGTGGATGCGCCCGGACAACCTCGACATCGCGCTGGAACCCGATGTCCGGGCCCGGTTGCGGGTATTGACCGCCCGCGACGATGCGCCGGCCGAGCTGGCCGGGCAGCTCTGGGACCTGCCGGGCTGGGCGCGCGCCGGCGAGGAGCTGCTCGCCGCCATGGCCGTCGCCGACGACGTCCCGGCGCGCTTTGTGGTCGCGGCGGCCATCGTGCGTCATCTGCTCACCGACCCGGTGCTGCCCGACGCGCTGCTTCCGCCCGGCTGGCCGGGCGCGCGGCTGCGGGCCGCCTACACCGATTTCGCCGCGGAACTCAGCCAGCGGCGCGACCACGCGATGGAGGCAACATGACTGATCCGGTGCGGGTGGAACGCAACGGCCCGGTGACCACGGTGATCCTCAACCGACCCGAAGCCCGCAACGCCGTCAACGGGCCCACCGCCGCGGCGCTGCACGCCGCGTTCGACGAATTCGACCGCGACGACACCGCCGCGGTCGCGGTGCTGTGGGGCGACGGCGGAACCTTTTGCGCCGGCGCGGATCTCAAGGCGATCGGCACCCCCGACGGCAACCCTGCGCACCGCACCGGGCCCGGACCGATGGGCCCGACCCGGATGGTGCTGTCCAAACCGGTGATCGCGGCGGTCAGCGGCTACGCGGTCGCCGGCGGCCTGGAGTTGGCGTTGTGGTGCGATTTGCGGGTCGCCGAGGAGGACGCGGTGTTCGGGGTGTTCTGCCGACGGTGGGGGGTGCCGCTGATCGACGGTGGCACCGTCCGGCTGCCGCGGCTGATCGGGCACAGCCGCGCGATGGACATGATCCTGACCGGCCGCGCGGTCGACGCCGCCGAAGCCCACGCCTTCGGCCTGGCCAACCGCGTCGTCCCGAAAGGTCAGGCCCGCGCCGCCGCCGAGGAGCTGGCCGCTCAACTGGCCGCGCTGCCGCAGCAGTGCCTGCGGTCGGACCGGATGTCGCAGCTGCACCAGTGGGGGATGCCCGAATCCGAGGCGATGGACTACGAATTCGCGAGCCTGTCCCGGGTCGCGACCGAATCCCTGGCCGGGGCACAGCGGTTCGCCGCCGGCGCCGGCCGGCACGGCACCCCGGCCTGACACCGCGGCTGCCCCGGCACACCCGGCTCGACGCCGAACGTGCGGCTATGGCGGAGATTCCGCGGTTTTTCCGCCCTCAGCGCACGTTCGGCGCAAGGAAGCCCACAGATCAGCCCTTGTTGACGGTGTTACCCGACCCGTGGTCGTCGACCTTCGGGTCGCCGTCCTTGTAGGTGACGGTGTTGTTCATCCCGACGACGGTCAGCGACTCGTCGACCTTGTCGATGGTGATCTTGTTGTCGGCGCCGGCGACCCGCACCGTCTTACAGCTGCCCTTGACGGTCAGGGTGTTGTTGGAACCCCCCACGTCCAGGGTCTTGCCGTCGGCGCAATCCAACTCGGCGGTGGTGCCGAACGAGCCGTAGTTGAGCGTGTCGCCGATCTCGAATTGGGCCGTCGTCTTCTTCGACGAGCTGCCGCCCGAGGTCTCCGGGTTGGTGGTCTTGGAACCGCCGCAACCGGCCAGGCCGATGACGGCCGCGACAACACCGACGGCGATCACCGGGACATGGGTGCGCATCCGTTTGTCCTCCTTGCTCGATGGTTAGGTCGGAACCCGCATGATCCGGTTGGTCATGGCCAGCTGGCGGCCGATGTCGGCGATGTACGGGTCACCATTGTGGTAATACACCGTCTGGTCGTAGCCGTACACGGTGATGTCGTTGACGACGGTGTCGGCGATGACGACGTTGGACGAGCCTTGGGTGGTCACCGCCCAGCAGGTCCCCAGCGCGGTGATGACGTTCTGCGAGCCGTTGATGAGCAGCGTGGAGTCGTTGCAGTCCAGCGTCTGCACAATGCCCTGCCCGACGATGTGGGTATCACCATTTTTGGCATGCGCGGTGGGGGTGCCGACGGGCAGCGACGGGATGGCCACCGCACCGACGGTCAGCGCCGCGCCCAGCGTCTTCCATTTCACGCCTGTGCCCCTCTCGTGATCCGTTCGGTGGGAGCCTACGTCCATCGGTGCGGGCGCGGACGACTTCACCCGAGGAATCCTGCGCCCCGCGCCGGGGTCCGCGTCGGTTGCCGCACGGGACCGCCGCGTCAACTAGAGTTCTTCGTCGATCGACCGTCCGGTCATCGCAACCGAAGGGCGACCGCCATGACAGCACGGCCAGAACCGCAGCCAGCGGGCGGCCGCTCGCGCGTGGGCGGGAAGGGGCCGGGCCGCTCGGTCAAGTTGAGCCGCGACGCCATCGTCAACGCCGCGCTGACCTTCCTGGACCGGGAAAGCTGGGACGCGCTGACCATCAACGCCCTGGCGACGCAGCTGGGCACCAAGGGCCCGTCGCTGTACAACCACGTGCACAGCCTCGACGACCTGCGGCGCGCGGTGCGGATGCGAGTCATCGACGACATCATCGGGATGCTGAACCGGGTCGGGGAGGGCCGCTCCCGCGACGACGCGGTGTTGGTGATGGCCGGCGCCTACCGCAGCTACGCCCACCACCACCCCGGGCGGTACTCGGCGTTCACCCGGATGCCGCTGGGCGGCGACGACCCCGAATACACCGCCGCGACCCGCGCGGCGGCCGCGCCGGTGATCGCCGTGCTGTCGTCCTACGGGTTGGAAGGCGACGAGGCGTTTTATGCGGCGCTGGAGTTCTGGTCGGCCATGCACGGTTTCGTGCTGCTGGAGATGACCGGCGTGATGGACGGGCTGGACACCGACGCGGTGTTCTCCGACATGGTGCTGCGGCTGGCGACCGGCCTGCAGCACCGCAGCGAGTAACCGCCGCCCCTGACGAATCCGGGGATTTCTGTAAACTCGGTGGGGCATCTGAACCCGGCCCGCGGAGCTGATCACCCATGCCCGAGGAGTTCGAGCTCGAATCCGTCACCCACCTTGCCGTGATCCTGGCCTGGCTGGTCGGCGCCGTCGTCGCCGCGTACCTGCTGGGCTGGGCGGTGTCGTGGGTCCTGCGCCGCCTCGGCCGGCGCAGCGGCCTGATCCACGACCTCGCCGAGCTCACCCGCCGACCGTTTCGCGCGACCCTGATGGTGATCGCGGCGAATCTCGCGGTGGACGCGACGGTCGACCCGGCCCGGTCCTGGCGTCCGTGGATCGATCACCTGCTGCACATCGTGATCATCGGTGTCATCACCTGGCTGGTGGCCAGCCTGCTGCTGGTGGCGGAGCGGCGGGTCATCGCCCGGTTCGGTCAGATGGCCGACGCCGACCGGCGGCGCAGACGGATCCGCACCCAGGTCATGACGCTGCGGCGCCTGGTGATCGCCATCGTCGTGCTGCTCGGCGTCGCCGCGGCCGTGATGACCTTCCCGTCGTTCAGGCAGATCGGCGCCACGATGTTCGCGTCCGCCGGCGTGCTCTCGGTGGTCGCCGGTCTGGCCGCCCAGACCTCGCTGGGCGCGGTGTTCGCCGGGATGCAGATCTCGTTTTCCGACGCGATCCGGGTGGGGGACGTGGTGCTGATCGAAGGCGAGTTCGGCCGCATCGAGGAGATCACGTTGACCTACGTGGTGGTCCAGATCTGGGATCAGCGCCGCCTGGTGCTGCCCACCACGTACTTCACCACGACCCCGTTCGAGAACTGGACCCGCAACGCGACCGACCTGTTCGGCACCGTCGAGTTCGACGTGGACTTCACCGTCCCGATCGATGCGATGCGCGCCGAGTTGGAGCGCCTGTTGGCGCACAGCGATCACTGGGATGGGCAGATCGGCTCGCTGCAGGTGTTCGCTGCCGTCGGCGGATTTCTGCGGGTGCGGGCGCTGATCAGCGCGGCGGATTCCGACGCGCTGTCCGGGTTGCGCTACGTGGTCCGGGAAGGCCTGGTCAAGTGGATGCAGCGGGCCGCACCGGAGGCGCTGCCGCGGTGGCGCGTCGAGCAACCGGATACCCGCGCCGCCGCCGAACTCGCCGCCGCCGGGTACGGTCGGGGAGCCGCCGAATAGCGCCGCGGCCGCTGCTTTGACCTGCCGGAGTGGCGGCGGGTATTGTGGTAGCTCGTGCCTGGCCGCTTGCGGCGCGTTTGGTGACATAAGACGCGCACGCCGGGCCAATTCGCATGTCCAGTGTGCAACGGAGCGAGTCCGTCACCGGCGCATGCGACACACCCGGACGCGGGGTAACGCGGCCGGACATAACTGCAGTACACAGACTTGAAGCCGGATAGAGACGTCCAACGCACAACACAGGAAGCTGGTAGATGCCAACCATTCAGCAGCTGGTCCGCAAGGGTCGCCGCGACAAGATCGCCAAGGTCAAGACCGCGGCCCTCAAGGGCAGCCCGCAGCGTCGGGGCGTGTGCACGCGCGTGTACACCACCACCCCTAAGAAGCCGAACTCGGCGCTTCGGAAGGTTGCGCGTGTCAAGCTGACCAGCCAGGTCGAGGTCACCGCCTACATCCCGGGCGAGGGGCACAACCTGCAGGAGCACTCGATGGTGCTGGTGCGTGGCGGCCGGGTGAAGGACCTGCCCGGTGTGCGGTACAAGATCATCCGCGGCTCGCTGGACACCCAGGGTGTCAAGAACCGCAAGCAGGCTCGCAGCCGTTACGGCGCCAAGAAGGAGAAGAGCTAATGCCGCGCAAGGGGCCCGCGCCGAAGCGTCCGCTGGTCAATGACCCGGTCTACGGATCGCAACTGGTCACCCAGCTGGTCAACAAGGTGCTGCTGCAGGGGAAGAAATCGCTGGCCGAGCGCATTGTGTACGGCGCGCTCGAACAAGCCCGGGACAAGACCGGCACCGACCCGGTGGTGACCCTCAAGCGCGCCATGGACAACGTCAAGCCCTCCCTGGAGGTGCGCAGCCGCCGCGTCGGTGGTGCCACCTACCAGGTGCCGGTCGAGGTGCGGCCCGAGCGCTCCACCACGCTGGCGCTGCGCTGGCTGGTCAGCTTCTCGCGGCAGCGCCGGGAAAAGACGATGGTCGAGCGGCTGGCGAACGAGATCCTCGACGCCAGCAACGGCCTGGGGGCCTCCGTCAAGCGGCGTGAGGACACCCACAAGATGGCCGAGGCGAACCGGGCCTTCGCGCACTACCGCTGGTGATGTCCGTCGCTGGCGGTGCCGGCGACAACCGACCGTGGCCGCCGCCGGCGATAACAGCAACCTAGTAACCGAAAGAGTGGGAAGACTTCTGTGGCACAGAAGGACGTGCTGACCGACCTGAGCAAGGTCCGCAACATCGGCATCATGGCGCACATCGATGCCGGTAAGACGACGACTACCGAGCGGATCCTGTACTACACCGGCGTCAACTACAAGATCGGTGAGACGCACGACGGCGCCTCCACCACCGACTGGATGGAACAGGAGCAGGAGCGCGGGATCACCATCACCTCCGCGGCGGTGACCTGCTTCTGGAACGACAACCAGATCAACATCATCGACACCCCGGGCCACGTCGACTTCACCGTCGAGGTGGAGCGGTCGCTCCGTGTTCTCGACGGCGCGGTCGCGGTGTTCGACGGCAAAGAGGGTGTGGAGCCGCAGTCCGAGCAGGTGTGGCGCCAGGCCGACAAGTACGACGTGCCGCGGATCTGCTTCGTCAACAAGATGGACAAGATCGGCGCCGACTTCTACTTCACCGTGCGCACCATCGAGGAGCGCCTGGGCGCCAAGCCGCTGGTGATCCAGTTGCCGATCGGCGCCGAGAGCGACTTCGAGGGCATCGTCGACCTGGTCGAGATGAACGCCAAGGTGTGGCGCGGCGAGACCAAACTCGGGGAGAAGTACGAGGTCACCGAGATCCCCGCCGAGCTGGCCGAGCAGGCCGAGGACTACCGCAACCAGCTGCTGGAGGCCGTCGCCGAGACCGACGAGGCGCTGCTGGAGAAGTACCTGGGCGGTGAGGAACTGACCGTCGCCGAGATCAAGGGCGCGATCCGCAAGCTGACGGTGGCCTCCGAGCTGTACCCGGTGCTGTGCGGCAGCGCGTTCAAGAACAAGGGCGTGCAGCCGATGCTCGACGCGGTCATCGACTACCTGCCCTCGCCGCTGGACGTCGAGTCCGTGCAGGGTCACGTGCCGGGCAAAGAAGACGAGATCATCACCCGCAAGCCCAGCACCGACGAGCCGTTCTCCGCGCTGGCGTTCAAGATCGCCGTGCACCCGTTCTTCGGCAAGCTGACCTACGTGCGGGTGTACTCCGGCAAGGTCGACTCCGGGGCGCAGGTCATCAACGCGACCAAGGGCAAAAAGGAACGGCTGGGCAAGCTGTTCCAGATGCACGCCAACAAGGAGAACCCCGTCGACACCGCGTCGGCCGGGCACATCTACGCGATGATCGGGCTGAAGGACACCACCACCGGCGACACGCTGTGCGACCCCAACGACCAGATCGTGCTGGAGTCGATGACGTTCCCGGACCCGGTCATCGAGGTGGCGATCGAGCCCAAGACCAAGAGCGACCAGGAGAAGCTGTCGCTGTCGATCCAGAAGCTCGCCGAAGAGGACCCGACCTTCAAGGTGCACCTGGACCAGGAGACCGGCCAGACCGTGATCGGCGGGATGGGTGAGCTGCACCTGGACATCCTGGTGGACCGGATGCGTCGCGAGTTCAAGGTCGAGGCCAACGTCGGTAAGCCGCAGGTGGCCTACAAGGAGACCATCAAGCGCTCGGTGCAAAACGTCGAGTTCACCCACAAGAAGCAGACCGGTGGGTCGGGCCAGTTCGCGAAGGTCATCATCAACCTCGACCCGTTCGTCGGCGAGGAGGGTGCGACCTACGAGTTCGAGAACAAGGTCACCGGTGGCCGGATCCCGCGCGAGTACATCCCGTCGGTGGACGCCGGGGCGCAGGACGCCATGCAGTACGGCGTGCTGGCCGGGTACCCGCTGGTGAACCTGAAGGTCACCCTGCTCGACGGTCAGTACCACGACGTCGACTCGTCCGAGATGGCCTTCAAGATCGCCGGTTCGCAGGCGCTGAAAAAGGCTGCCGCAGCGGCGCAGCCGGTGATCCTGGAACCGATCATGGCCGTCGAGGTCACCACGCCCGAGGACTACATGGGCGACGTGATCGGCGACCTGAACTCCCGCCGTGGCCAGATCCAGGCCATGGAAGAGCGCAGCGGTGCGCGTGTCGTCAAGGCGCACGTGCCGTTGTCGGAGATGTTCGGCTACGTCGGCGACCTTCGGTCGAAGACCCAGGGCCGGGCGAATTACTCGATGGTGTTCGATTCCTACGCCGAGGTTCCGGCGCAGGTCTCGAAGGAGATCATCGCGAAGGCGACGGGCGAGTAGTTCGTCCTGGCCGCTACGGTGGCATAACTGAAAAGATCAACCCTGCTGTAACTCAGCACCTACAGTCCAGGAGGACACACAAGTGGCGAAGGCGAAGTTCGAGCGGACGAAGCCGCACGTCAACATCGGGACCATTGGTCACGTTGACCACGGCAAGACCACACTGACCGCGGCTATCACCAAGGTTTTGCACGACAAGTACCCCGATTTGAACGAGTCGCGCGCATTCGACCAGATCGACAATGCGCCCGAGGAGCGTCAGCGCGGTATCACCATCAACATCTCCCACGTGGAGTACCAGACCGACAAGCGGCACTACGCCCACGTCGACGCCCCGGGGCACGCCGACTACATCAAGAACATGATCACCGGTGCCGCCCAGATGGACGGCGCGATCCTGGTGGTCGCCGCCACCGACGGCCCGATGCCGCAGACCCGCGAGCACGTGCTGCTGGCCCGTCAGGTCGGGGTGCCCTACATCCTGGTCGCGCTGAACAAGTCCGACGCCGTCGACGACGAGGAGCTGCTGGAGCTCGTCGAGATGGAGGTCCGCGAGCTGCTGGGCGCCCAGGAGTTCGACGAGGAGGCCCCGGTCATCCGGGTGTCGGCGCTCAAGGCGCTCGAGGGCGACGAGAAGTGGGTCAAGTCCGTCGAGGAGCTGATGGCCGCGGTCGACGAGTCGATCCCGGACCCGGTCCGCGACACCGACAAGCCGTTCCTGATGCCGGTCGAGGACGTGTTCACCATCACCGGTCGTGGCACCGTGGTCACCGGTCGTGTCGAGCGTGGCGTGATCAACGTCAACGAGGAAGTCGAGATCGTCGGCATCCGCAACGAGACCACCAAGACCACCGTCACCGGTGTGGAGATGTTCCGCAAGCTGCTTGACCAGGGTCAGGCCGGTGACAACGTCGGTCTGCTGCTGCGTGGTATCAAGCGTGAGGACGTCGAGCGCGGCCAGGTCGTGGTCAAGCCCGGCACCACCACCCCGCACACCGAGTTCGAGGGCCAGGCCTACATCCTGTCCAAGGACGAGGGCGGTCGGCACACGCCGTTCTTCACCAACTACCGTCCGCAGTTCTACTTCCGCACCACCGACGTGACCGGTGTGGTGACGCTGCCGGAGGGCACCGAGATGGTGATGCCCGGTGACAACACCGAGATGAGCGTGAAGCTGATCCAGCCCGTCGCCATGGACGAGGGGCTGCGGTTCGCGATCCGTGAGGGCGGCCGCACCGTCGGCGCCGGCCGGGTCACCAAGATCATCAAGTAGTTCGATCGCAACGCAGACGGCGCTCACCCGCACGGGTGGGCGCCGTCTGGCGTTTCGGGCGGATGCGGCTGCTGAGATCGACGCGTATACGGCGCAAACCCCCCGATTTTCGGGGCTGAGTGTCAATCCAGACGTCGATTTCAGCGGCACCACCCGACGGCCCGCGACGAGTCAGGGCAGTTGCTAGAACACGTTCCAATTCCGGCTGCTAGCCTGACCGGGTGACCACCAACGGTGCTTTGCAGGGTCGGGTCGCCTTCATTACCGGCGCCGCCCGCGGTCAGGGACGCGCGCACGCGGTGCGGTTGGCGCGCGAGGGCGCCGACATCATCGCCTCCGATATCTGCGCCGCGGTGTCCGACACCATCACCTACCCGGCGGCCACCGCCGACGACCTCGCCGAGACGGTGCGGGCGGTGGAAGCCGAGGGCCGCAAGGTGCTGGCCCGCGAGGTCGACATTCGCGACGACGCGGCGCTGCGGCAACTGGTCTCCGACGGCGTCGAGCAGTTCGGCCGGCTCGACATCCTGGTCGCCAACGCCGGCGTGCTGAGCTGGGGCCGGCTGTGGGAGCTGACCGATGACCAGTGGAACAGCGTCGTCGACGTCAACCTGAGCGGCACCTGGCGCACCGTGCGCGCGGTGCTGCCCGCGATGATCGACGCCGGCAACGGCGGCTCGGTGATCGTGGTCAGTTCGTCGGCCGGGTTGAAGGCCACCCCCGGCAACGGTCACTACGCGGCCACCAAATACGGGTTGGTGGCGCTGACCAACACGCTGGCGCTGGAAGCCGCCGAATTCGGGATCCGGGTCAACTCGATTCACCCGTACTCGGTGGACACCCCGATGATCGAGCCGGACGCCATGATGAAGGTGTTCGCCGAGCACCCGAGCTATGTGCACAGCTTCGCCCCGATGCCGCTGCAGCCGCAGGGCTTCATGACCCCCGACGAGGTGTCCGACGTGGTGGCCTGGCTGGCCGGGGACGGCTCCGGAACCCTGTCCGGAGCCCAGATCCCGGTCGACAAGGGCGTCCTGAAGTACTGACGCCACGCCCGCTTACGAATACAGCTCCAGCGTGCAACACTTCGCCGCGCCCCCACCCTTGAGCAGCTCGGACACGTCCACCCCGATCGGCTCGAAGCCGGCCGCGCGCAGCTGAGCGGCGAAGCCGACCGCGGCGGCCGGGTGGATGACGTGGTAGCCGTCCGAGACCGCGTTGAGCCCAAACACGTTGGCGTCGGCGTCGGCGACCACGATCGCGTCGGGAAACAACTCGGCCAACCGCGCGCGGGCGTCGGCGCCGAACGCCGGCGGATAGTAGGCGATGGTGCTGTCGTCCAGCACCGTCAGCGCGGTGTCCAGGTGGTAGAAGTGCGGGTTGACCAATTCGAGGCTGACCACCGGGATCCCCACGATCTCGGCGACTTCGCCGTGGGCGCGCACATCGGTGCGGAAACCGGTGCCGCCCAACAGCTTTCCGTCCGCCAGCAACAGGTCGCCCTGTCCTTCGTTGACATGCCGGGTGGACACCGGTCGATACCCGTTGGCCACCATCCATTGCCGGTAGGCGTCCGCCTCGCCGGCGCGTTGCGGGTATTTGAACCGGGTGACGATCGCGGTCCGGTCGATGACCAGCCCGCCGTTGGCGGCGTAGACCATATCCGGCAGACCGTCGACGGGCTCCACCACCTCCACGGTGTGGCCCAGCTCCCGGTAGATGTCGTACAGCTGCTTCCACTGGGCCATCGCGACCGCGGCGTCGACGGGCACCGCGGTGTCCATCCACGGGTTGATCTCGTAGCTGACCGCGAAGAACGTGGGCGGGGTCATCACGTAGTGCCGGGCCCGGGGATGCCGTTGCACCCGGTCGCCGCCGGACGCCGCCGCGGCCACCGGGTCGGCGAAGTACGGCATAGGCCCACGATATGGGCGCCGCCAGGCGCAATCAAACACCGACAAACCCCGGCCGGGCGGACGGGTGGTCACCCACGGCCCGCGGCGATCGTGTAGAAACGCCAGGTGACCAGTAGCGCGTTGGGGGACCGACCCACACATGGCATCGTGATCGTCGGCGGGGGGCTGGCAGCCGCCCGCACCGCCGAGCAACTGCGTCGGGCCGACTACCGCGGTCCGCTCACCATCGTCAGCGACGAGGTGCACCTGCCCTACGACCGGCCCCCGCTGTCCAAGGAAGTGCTGCACAGCGGGGTCGACGACACCACGCTCAAACCGCGCGAGTTCTACGACGAGAACGACATCACGCTGCGGCTGGGGTCGGCCGCCACCGGTATTGACACCGCCGCGCAAACCCTGACGCTGGCCGACGGGGCGGTGCTCGGCTACGACGAGCTCGTCATCGCGACCGGGCTGGTGCCGCGGCGCATCCCGGCCTTCCCCGACCTGGACGGCATCCGGGTGCTGCGGTCCTTCGACGAGGGCCTGGCGCTGCGCCGGCACGCGTCGGCCGCGCGGCAGGCGGTGGTGATCGGCGCCGGGTTCATCGGCTGCGAGGTGGCCGCCAGCCTGCGGGCGCTGGGGGTGGCGGTGGTGCTGGTCGAGCCGCAGCCGGCGCCGCTGGCCTCGGTGCTCGGCGAGCAGATCGGCGGGCTGGGGACCCGGCTGCACCGTGCCGAAGGGGTCGACGTGCGCACCGGGGTCGGGGTGTCCGAGGTCCGCGGCCACGACCACGTCGACACCGTGGTGCTGACCGACGGCGCCGAACTGCCCGCCGATCTGGTGGTGGTCGGCATCGGGTCGCGCCCGGCCACCGAATGGCTGGACGGCAGCGGTATCGAGGTCGACAACGGGGTGATCTGCGACGCCGCCGGACGCACCAGCGCCCCCAACGTGTGGGCGCTCGGCGACGTGGCGTCGTGGCGGGACTCGGCCGGACACCAAGTGCGCGTGGAGCATTGGAGCAACGTCGCCGAACAGGCCCGGGTGGTGGTGCCCGCGCTGCTGGGCCAGGACACCGAACCCAAGGTGGTGGTCCCGTACTTCTGGAGCGACCAGTACGACGTCAAGATCCAGTGTCTGGGCGAGCCGCACGCCACCGACACCGTGCACCTGGTGGAGGACGACGGCCGCAAGTTTTTGGCCTACTACGAGCGCGACGGCGTCGTGGTCGGGGTGGTCGGCGGCGGGATGCCGGCCAAGGTGATGAAGACCCGCGCCAAAATCGCCGCCGGCGCCCCGATCTCGGACGTGCTGGGCTAGCCTGCGCCGCGACCGGCTGTCCGGGTGATCGCGGCCGATCCGGGTGTGGGAGACTGCCCGCGACGGGGACAGGACCGGATTCGAGGAGCGGGAGTGGGGTCCAACCAAGATCCACCGGCGGGGGACGACCGGCCTGACGAGGCGACGACACCGGCGGGCGCCGAGCCGCCGGCGTACGCGGAGCAGCCACCGCAGTACCCCTCCGGCGGCAGCATGCGCTTTCAGGACGCCGACAGCACCCAACCCCGCCCGCCGACCGTCGCCGAGGCCCGGGCCCGCGACAAGGCGCTGCGCAAACAGCGGGAGCTGGAGGAGGCGCGGCAGGCGGCCGAAGCCAAACGGCGGGAGCGCAACAGCCGACTGATGGGCGGGGCGGCCGTGGTCGGCGTGGTCGGGGTGGTCGCCGCGCTCGGGTACTGGGCGCTGTCGCCGAGCCGGGTCACCGCGCAATGCGTCCGCGACGACCCGTCCGGGCAGCCGGTGATCGTCGAGGACAGCTACTGCACCGGCCACGGCGGCGGCCTCAACGGCTTCTTCTACTACGGCGGGCATCAGTACCGCTACTACTACGGCAGTTCCGGTGGCATCGGGTCGCGCCCGGTGGGCGGCACCACGACCGCGCCGAAGGGGGCGACGATCAAAACCAAGTCCGGCACCACCATTCACCGCGGCGGCTTCGGCAGCAAAATCGGCGGCAGCACCGGCTCGTGACCGATGAAACGCGTTAGGATCCAGCCCCGGCGCAACTGGCCGGCGATCGTGGAATCCCAGGGCCTGGTCTATGGCACCCCGGCGCGCGACGCGGCGGGTGCGGACCGGCCGTACTGGGACGAGTCGGTGTACTACGAATTCGACATGGACGAGGTGTTGGCCTTAGAGGCCGACGTCGAACTGCTGCACTCGATGTGCCTAAACGCCGTCGAGCAGGTGGTGCTCACCGAGCGCTACGCGGACTTCGGTCTGCCGGAATGGAGTTGGCAGCCGATCGCCGAATCGTGGTACCGCTCGGATCCGCACGTGTACGGGCGCTTCGACCTGCGCTACGACGCGCGGGGCCCGGCCAAGCTGCTGGAGTACAACGCCGACACCCCCACCACGTTGTTGGAGGCGGCAATCCTGCAGTGGCACTGGCTCACCGACCGATTCCCCGACGACGACCAGTGGAATTCGCTGCACGACCAGCTGGTTGAGCGCTGGAAAGCCGTGCGGGAACTGTTGCCCACCAACGAATTGCATTTCTCGTGGACGGGTGCGGAATGGACCGGCGAGGACCAGATCACCACCACCTATATGCAGGAGACCGCGGCGGAGGCCGGTTTCGAGACGGTCGGGTTGACGATCGAGGACGTCGGCTGGGACAGCGCGCTGGACCGGTTCGTCGACCTCGAGGAGGGGCCGATCCACGCCATGTTCAAGCTGTATCCCTGGGAGTGGGTGCTCGACGACGAGTTCGGCAAACACGCGGTGGAGACACTGCCGACCACGATGTGGATCGAGCCGCTGTGGAAGACGCTGCTGTCCAACAAGGCGATCCTGGCGGTGCTGTGGCAGATGTATCCCGGGCACCCCAACCTGCTGCCCGCCTACCTGGACGACCCGCACGAACTCACCGAATACGTCCGCAAACCCAAGCTGGGGCGGGAAGGCGCCAACATCACCGTCGTCGGCGCCGGGATGGAGACCGCCACCGGCGGCGTCTACGGCGAGGAAGGCTTCGTCTACCAACTCCTGGACCCGCTGCCGCAGTTCGACGACATGCGGCCGGCGCTGGGCGCCTGGATCGTCGGCGATTCGTCGGCGGGGCTGGGCATTCGGGAAACGTCCGGGCTGATCACCGACAACGGCGCCGCTTTCATCCCGCACCGCATCCCCAAATGAATGGAGTCGAATCGATGACCGCATCCATCGTGGCACTGCAGCCCGACTATTGGAGCTCCCTGGGTCGCGGGGTCAGCGCCATCGTGCTGTACGCCATCGTCGGGCTGGTGCTGATGATGGTCGGGTTCCAAGCCATCGACCTGGCCACGCCGGGGCCGCTGCGCAAGATGGTCGCCGCGGGGAAACCGAACGCCATCATCGTCGCCGCCGCCGGGATGGTGTCCATGGCGCTGATCGTGGTGGTGGCGATCTACTCGTCGTACGGGAAGCTGGCCGAGGGGCTGATCGCCACCGCGGTGTACGGGCTGGTCGGGATTGCCGCGCAGGTCGGGATGATGCGGATCGCGGCCTTGGTGATCGGGGTGGGCATGGACGCCTTGTTCGAGTCCGACCAGTACCGCAACGAGGTGCTCACCGTGGCCGCGGCGCAGTTCGCGCTCGGCATGGTGGTCGGGGTCGCGATCCTGTGAGCGGCTATTCCGCGCGCAGCGAGTGCGGCGCGATGATCGCGGCCTCCAGCGCTTTGGCGTCGATGGTGCGGGGCCGGTAGGGCAGCGTCGCCAGCCGAGCCCGCATGGCCGCGGCCGGATCGTCGTGCGGGTGTGCGAGACCCGACAAGAACGCCCACTCGTGCTCATCGCTGCCGAAGTAGACGACGGTGCCGAACGTGTCGTGGAAGCGTCGCCACGACCGGAGCAGGGTTTCGTTGCGCCACAGCGTCGGACAGCCCGCCTGGCCGACGACGACGCCACCCAGGTCGCGGCATCGGTGCAGGAAGTCGACGCCGTAGAGCCGGTTGTGCTGGGCGGGTTCGGCGCGCTCGTCGGGCAGGTCGACCACCACCACGTCGTAGGGCTCGGTGGCGTCCGCGACGAACCCCCAACCGTCGCGGTAGTGCACGGTGACCGGCCCGAGTCCGCTTTCGGCGCGGCGCAATTCGTCGGGCGAGTAGCCGTAGGGCAGGTGCTCGGCGCATAACCGGACCGCGTCGCGGTCGATGTCGACGTGATCGACGTGCGTCGCGCCGGCCAGCACCGCGAGCTGGCTGACCACCCCTTCGCCGGAGCCGATGATCAGCACCCGATCCAGCCTGGGGGCCAACAGCAACGCCGGCACCAGCAGCGCCTCGTGGTAGACGAGCTGGCTGAACGCCGTGCTCTGGCGTTCCCCGTCGCTGAACAGGGCCACCCCCTGGGCGGTTCGGCCGATCACCAGGTGCTGGTATTCGGTGTGCACATCGCAGAACACGTCGGACAGCTGCCAGCTGCGGGTCAGGCCCGGGGCGATCGGCTCGACAATCTCGGTGCCCGCCCCGCGATACACCGTCCGAATGTCGCTGTGCGCCGCGGCCAGTTGCTTGCTCAACAGCTGCACCGCCAGCTCCGCGTCGGCGGTGTCGCCGCAGGTGAACACGTCGACGAACATCGCGCCGCGCTCCGGGTAGCTGTGAATGGAGGCGTGGGATTCGGTCAGCATCGCGACGACGGTCACCCCGTGCGGTTCGAAGCGTTTGTCGATCATGTCGCACACCGTGGCCCCGGCGCTGACCAGCGCCTCGCCCAGGATGCGTCGCAGCTGCGCGACGTCGTCGGCCAGCGCCGGGTCCAGCCCGCGGAACTCGGCCAGCACGTGGCGCCCGGCGAAGCGGCTACCCGGTCCGGACTGCATCGGGTGCCTCCCGGAAATGTGTTGGCAGCGGGGGAAACCCGTTGAACGATGTGCTCGCGTAGCTTGCGGTGTAGGCGCCGGCGGCGTCGATGGCGACGGTGTCACCGGCGGCCAAGCTGATCGGCAGCGGGTAACGCTGGTAGAGCACGTCGTCGCCGTCGCAGGTCGGTCCGGCGACGACGGCGTCGCCGAGCGGGTCGCCGTCCCGGTCGGTGCGCAGCCGGTAGCGGATGTACTCGTTCTCGGTTTCGGCGAGCCCGCCGTAGCGGCCGACGTCCAGATACACCCAGCGGCGACCGTCGGTTCCGGTGCGCACCGCCACCACCTCGCACCGGAGGGTGCCGGCCGACGCCACCAGCAGACGGCCGGGTTCGACCACCAGACGCGGTGCGGCCGCGCCGAAGT
Source organism: Mycobacterium talmoniae (assembly GCF_001854525.1). NCBI lineage: Bacteria > Bacillati > Actinomycetota > Actinomycetes > Mycobacteriales > Mycobacteriaceae > Mycobacterium > Mycobacterium talmoniae. The sequence continues at coordinate 9,368 of NZ_MLQM01000028.1, read as the reverse complement.
GGCGGGTCAGTGCCGCGGTGATCACGCCGGCGATGGCCGGCAGGTCCGGGGCGTCGGTGGTGTAGCCGATCGGGAAGCCGCCGCCGGCGTTGAGCGTGCTGAGGCCGCCCACCACCGCGAAAATGTCGGCGGCGTGCGCGATGCCGAGTTCCCAGGCGCTCGGGTCGAGCTGCTGGGAGCCGACGTGGAACGCCACCCCGTCCGGGTGCAGGCCGAGCTGCCGGGCCCGGGTCAACAGCCGGGCCGCCGCGTCGGGTGTGCAGCCGAACTTGTCGCCGAACGGCGTCACCGAGGCGGGAAACGGCAGCGCGACACGGCATTCTACGTGTGCGCCGGGGGCGTGCGCGGCGAGGGCGGCCAGCCCGTCGTCGGTGTCGACCGCGAACCGCCGTACCCCGACCGACCAGGCGTAGGCCACATCGGACGCCTTTTTGACGGTGTTGCCGAAAGTCTGTAGGGCGCCGGCGATTCCGGCGTCGATGCAGGCGTCGATCTCGCCGATGGAGGCGACGTCGAACCCGGCGCCCTGCGCGGCCAGCAGCCGCAGGATCGGCTCGGCCGGATTCGCCTTGACCGCGTACCGGATCTCCGCGCCGGGCAGCGCGGCGCGCAGCGCGCGGAAGCTCTCGCGCACCCGGCCGAGATCGATCGTCAGATACGGCGAGTCGGGCACACGGCGCAGACTACCGTGCCGGGCCGCGGCCCGGATCGCGAGCAGACGCAGAATCGCATCGCAGGTGCCGCTCGCGTGCGATTCTGCGTCTGCTCGCGTTACCGTTCGCCCAGGTAGAACCGGCCGCCCTGGTCGTCGAGGCACTCGGCGGTCAGCCCGTAGGGCTGGCGGACCGGTCCCTGCAGCACGGTGCCGCCGGCCGCCCGGACCACCGCGACGGCGGCGCCGATGTCGGCGACCGTCCACATCGGCACCGTGAGCGGCTGCGGGCTGCCGCCCGCGACGCCGGCCATCGGATGCACCGGGGCGATCTGCCAGCCGTCGTCGACGTTGCCGGGCGCAAAGGTCCAGCCCAACACCCGACCGTAGAAATCCCGGAAGCCGGCCGAATCCGGCACGTGGTAGGTGACATACGACAGTTCACCGGGCCGGGATCCGTTGCGCGTCGGGCGTTTCTGCTCGCCGGAGGACTGATAGACGGCGAACGGGCCACCCTGCGGATCGGTGGCGTTGAGCACGGCGCCGTGGTCGAAGTCGTAGGTTTGGCCGGGCTTGCCGCCCGCCTCGGCGATGGCGTGCCGGGCGGCGTCCAGGTCGGCGACCGCATAGCAGCAGAACAGGGTGGCGAGTTCGCCGGCGGCGAAGATACCCGTCGGCAGATCGGTATTCGTCACCTGATGCGAGTCGGGGTCATACGTCCAGCCCAGCACCTGGCCGTAGAACGCCGCCGCCCGGTCGGCGTCGGGCGTCCACACCGACACGTAGCCGATGTCGCCGTGCTGGATCGTGGCAGCCGCTTCCGGTATCGGGCCGACCAGCATCCACCGGTGCCCGAACGGGTCGGCGATGGTGGCGTTGCGGTTGCCGTAGTTGTCGTAGGCCTCGCGCAGCACCTGCGCGCCGCGGTCCTGCGCCCGCTGCAGGACGGTGTCGGTGTCGGGCACCGGCAGCATCAGGCTGACCGAGATCGCGTCCGCGGACGGTGCCCGCAGACCGAACTCGGGGTATTCGTCGGCGAGATAGAGCACGCCGTCGCCGATCGCCAGCTCCGCGTGCCCGACCCGGCCGTCGTCCATCACAATGGGCTCCCCAACGACGGTGCCGCCGAAAGTGTCGGTGTACCAGTCCAGCGCGCGCCGCGCGTCGGTGACGGCCAGGTAGGGCAGGGCGGCGGCGCGGGGCGCCGTGGGCGCGTTGCCTTGCGCGGTCGGCTCGCTCATGACGACTCCTTCGGTTCCGGTCGGCGGGTCCGACGCCGGATCGTGCTCACCCCTCTATCGTCGCGGCGGCGGGCGGATCTGACGCGGATTTTCCCGATTTGCCGGGCGCGAGCGTGCGCAGACCCGGGAATCTGTGCGGCGTGTCGACCGGGGACACGCACACTCGCGGGAAGCGCAACCCTAGTCCCAGCGCACCGGGGGGCCGTGCGGCGCGCTGACGCCCAGGATTTCGTCGCCGCCGTCCGGCCAGCACCGGGCCGACACCAAAAATTCGTGCGCCGCCTCGGGGGTGCGGCGCCGCGGCTCCAGGCTCAGCCACGCCAGCGGGGCGTCGGCGTCGGCGCGGGCGCCCAGCGCGGTGACCGCGGCGGTGACCTGGGCCTGTTCGCGTGCGGTGAGGTACTGCCAGGTCACCGAATGCCACAGCACGGTCAGGCTGCCGCGGGCCAGCCGCAGCCCGCGGACGGCCTCGGCCGCCGACACCCGCTGCAGCCGGGCCGGGACCCGGCGGGCGATCTCGATCGCCCCGCGCAGCCGCTGCCCCCGCCCCGGCATGTCCGGCCACCCGTAGCTGAGCAGGGTGAGCCGGTCGTCGGCCCGGGCGACGTCCATCGGGGCGATGTCGAAACCGTGCCGCGCGACGATCCGCAGCGGCGCCTCGGGCGGCCGCCGCCCGCGCCACGCGTCGTCGATCACCACCGCCGAGTCGGCCGGACCCCACACCCCGCCGGGGTACCGGTACCGATAGTGGTCGGCGCGCAGGTTGAGTCCGGCGCTGGCCCCGATCTCGAAAAGGCGCACCGGCAACGGGAATCGGTGCGCCACAAACAGCAGCCCCCCGATCAGCGCCGCGGAGCGGCCGACCTCGTTGGTCTGCGGCGGCCGGTCCAGCGCGGCGCGCAACGCGGTGATCGCAGCGCGCGCGGCGGCCACCACGTCGGGCCAGGCGGCCGCGGTGTCCCAGGCGCCGCCGACGCTGGGATACCAGCGGCGCAGGGCCGGCGCGCTGCCGTCGAGCACCAGCCGGTGCAGGCCGCCGAGCAACCGCAGCGCCAGCGCCGACGGGCCCGGATCGGTTTCGTGGCCCGCCAGCACCTCGGCGAACACGCCGCCCGCCCCGACGTCCTCGACGATCCGGGTCAGCAGCTGCCCGTACATCGGCGACCCCAACGCCGTGCAGGCGCGGGCCTGCGCGGCGAAGGTGTCCGCCAGGTGGGTGGGGCTCACCGCGACTCCAGCGCATCCAGGCCGGCGGCCACCACGTCGAACGCGTTGCCCAGCGCCTGCGGCAACGATTCGGCTTCGTCGGCCAGCCAGTGCTCGTAGGCGCTGAGCGCCACCCCCAGCATTGTCCAGGCCACCGTCTGCGGCAGCAGGTCGCTGGGCGCCGCCCCGGAGCGCTTCGCGACGAACGCCGCGATCACCTCCCGCCAGCCGGCGTACATCGTCATCGAGTAGGCCTGCAGCTCGGCGGTCTGCAGGATCACCCGCATGCGTTGCCGGTGCCGGGCGGTCTCGGATTCGTCGAAGGTGTTGAACGCCAACAGCGCTGCCCGCAGCGCGGCACCGAGCGGAACGTCGGGGTCGACGGCCTCCAGCAGCTCCCGCAGGTGCTGCAGGTGTGCGTCGAAGTCGCCCCACGGGATCGCATTCTTGGAGGCGTAATACCGGAACAGGCTGCGCCGGGCGATCCCGGCGGCCTGCGCCACGTCGTCGACGCTGACCTCGTCGAAGCCGTGCCGGGCGAACAGGTCGATGGCCACGTCGGTGATGTGGTGCGGCGTGGTGGACCGTCGCCGGCCCACCCGCGCCCCTGGTGCGGTCCCCATCCCGACCCCCTCTTCCGTTTCGGCACTCGATGCCATATTCTTACCCAGATTGTGATCAAGCCAACACCGGTTTGGCGAACTCAGTGTGACGAAAGGCCAGCGCAATGGACCAGAACCAGCAGAACGACACCGCCGCCGAGCTCGTGACCGAGACCCTGGTCGAAGAGGTGTCCATCGACGGGATGTGCGGGGTCTACTGACCGTGACCGCTGCTGCCGCGCCGGCGGGGCCGGGCCCGGGCGGGTTCGACCCCGCCCGCGGCTGGCGGCTGCATCCCCAGGTGGCGCTGCGGCCCGAGCCGTTCGGCGCCCTGCTGTACCACTTCGGCACCCGCAAGCTGTCGTTTCTGAAAAACCGCACCATCGTGGCCGTCGTGCAGTCGCTGGCCGATCACCCCGATATCGGATCCGCCTGTCGCGCAGCGGGAGTCGACGAGTCCGACCAGGGGCCGTACCTGCATGCCCTCGGCGTGCTGGCCGGCTCCCAGATGCTGGTTCCCAGGGAGAACACATGACCTCCGTTGCCCCGGTTCCCCGGCTGATCGAGCAGTTCGAACACGGGCTGGACGCCCCGATCTGCTTGACCTGGGAATTGACCTACGCCTGCAACCTGGCGTGCGTGCACTGCCTGTCGTCGTCGGGCAAACGCGATCCGCGTGAGCTGTCCACCCGACAGTGCAAGGACATCATCGACGAGCTGGAACGCATGCAGGTGTTCTATGTCAACATCGGCGGCGGGGAACCCACTGTGCGCCCGGACTTTTGGGAGTTGGTGGACTACGCCACCGCCCACCACGTCGGGGTGAAGTTCTCCACCAACGGGGTGCGGATCACCCCCGAGGTGGCGGCCCGGCTGGCCGCCAGCGACTACGTCGATGTGCAGATCTCGCTGGACGGCGCGACCGCGGAGGTCAACGACGCGGTCCGCGGCGCCGGTTCGTTCGCGATGGCCACCCGCGCGTTGGAGAACCTGGCCGCCGCCGGGTTCGCCGACGCCAAGATCTCGGTGGTGGTCACCCGGCACAACGTCGACCAGCTCGACGAGTTCGCCGCGCTGGCCCGCCGCTACGGCGCCACCCTGCGGATCACCCGGCTGCGGCCGTCGGGGCGGGGCGCCGACGTGTGGGACGACCTGCACCCCACCGCCGACCAGCAGGTGCAGCTGTATGACTGGCTGGTCGCCAAGGGCGACCGGGTGCTGACCGGGGACTCGTTCTTCCACCTGTCCGGGCTGGGCGAGCCGGGTGCCCTCGCCGGTTTGAACATGTGCGGCGCCGGCCGGGTGGTGTGTTTGATCGACCCGGTGGGCGACGTCTACGCCTGCCCGTTCGCCATCCACGACCGCTTCCTGGCCGGAAACGTGTTGACCGACGGCGGCTTTGACAACGTCTGGAAAAACGCCCCGCTGTTCCGCGAGCTGCGGGAGCCGCAGTCGGCGGGTGCCTGCGGCAGCTGCGGCCACTACGACAGGTGCCGCGGCGGCTGCATGGCGGCCAAGTTCTTCACCGGTCTGCCGCTCGATGGCCCCGACCCGGAATGCGTCCAGGGCTACGGCGCCCCGGCGTTGGCCCGCCACCGGGACAAGCCGCGCCCGTCCGGCGACCACTCGCACGGCCGGCGCGCGACCGGACCGGTGCCGCTGACCCTGTCCACCCGCCCCCCGGCCCGCCTCTGCAACGAAAGCCCGATCTGATCCATGGCTCGTGACATCTGGTTCGAAACCGTCGCCATCGCCCAACAGCGGGCGAAAAAGCGACTGCCGAAGTCGGCGTACTCCTCGCTGATCTCCGCCAGCGAAAAAGGGGTGACCGTCTCCGACAACGTGGAGGCGTTCAGCGAACTCGGTTTCGCCCCGCACGTGGTCGGGGCGCCGGCCAAACGCGACCTGGCGACAACGGTGATGGGGCAAGAGGTTTCGCTGCCGGTGATCATCTCGCCGACCGGTGTGCAGGCCATCGACCCGGACGGGGAAGTCGCGGTGGCGCGCGCCGCGGCCGCCCGCGGCACCGCCATGGGGTTGTCCTCGTTCGCCAGTAAGCCGATCGAGGACGTCGTCGACGCCAACCCCAAGGTGTTCTTCCAGATCTACTGGCTGGGCGGTCGCGACGCGATCGCCGAGCGGGTGGAGCGGGCCCGCGCGGCCGGGGCGGTCGGGCTGATCGCCACCACCGACTGGACCTTCTCGCACGGGCGCGACTGGGGCAGCCCCAAGATCCCCGAGCAAATGAACCTGCGCACCATGCTGCGGATGGCCCCGGAAGTGCTCACCAAACCGCGCTACCTGTGGAGCTGGGGCAAACATCTGCGCCCACCGGAGCTGCGGGTGCCCAACCAGGGCCGCCGCGGCGAAGCCGGGCCGCCGTTCTTTGACGCCTACGGCGAATGGATGGGGACCCCGCCGCCGACCTGGGAGGACATCGCCTGGCTGCGTGAGCTGTGGGGCGGACCGTTCATGCTGAAAGGCGTGATGCGCGTCGACGACGCCAAACGTGCTGTGGACGCTGGTGTTTCGGCGATCTCGGTGTCGAATCACGGCGGCAACAACCTGGACGGCACACCGGCGGCGATCCGCGCGCTGCCCGCGGTGGCGGCCGCGGTCGGCGATCAGGTCGAGGTGCTGCTGGACGGCGGCATCCGGCGCGGCAGCGACGTGGTCAAGGCGCTGGCCCTGGGAGCCCGGGCGGTGATGATCGGCCGGGCCTACCTGTGGGGCCTGGCGGCGGCCGGCCAGCCCGGGGTGGAGAACGTGCTCGACATTTTGCGCGGCGGTATCGACTCGGCACTGATGGGGCTGGGCTGCGGGTCGGTGCACGACCTGTCCGCCGACCACATTTTGGTGCCCGACGGGTTTGCCCGGGCGCTCGGCGTGCCCGCCGGTCCGGCCGGCGGGACGGCCTCGACCTAGCCCGCCGACCGCCCACCGGCGGTGCGGTTCGGGCGGCCCCGCGACGCCCGGCACGGCGGCTGGTACGGACGGGGCAGGGGTGGCTGACGGGGCCGCAGGCTGCTCGATAGTCTAAGAACGTCGAAAAATATTCACCCAGACGGCTAACAAGTGGTGCACGGCAGGTGAATTCGTCTTACCATCGGCGAGTGGCTGTCCACGGCGATCTCGGCACCTCGACGTCGAGCCAGCTGCTAGGGCTGTCGCCGGCGCTCCTGGTCCCGGTCGGGTCGACCGAACAACATGGTCCTCACCTGCCGCTGGACACCGATACCCGGATCGCCGCCGCGGTTGCCCAGTCGGTGGCGGCGCGCCTGACCGGCGACCCCTCCGCGGCCGCCCCGCGCCAGCAGTGGCTGGTGGCCCCGCCCGTCGCCTACGGGGCCAGCGGTGAACATCAGAGCTTCCCCGGCACGGTGTCGATCGGCACCGAGGCCCTGACCACGCTGCTGGTGGAGTACGGCAGGTCGGCCAGCTGCTGGTCGCCGCGGCTGGTGTTCGTCAACGGTCACGGCGGCAATGTGGCGGCGCTGCGCTCGGCGGTGAGCCTGCTTCGGGCCGAGGGCCGCGACGCCGGCTGGTGCCCGTGCACGGTGGCTGGCGCCGACGCGCACGCCGGCCACACCGAAACATCGATATTGCTGCATATTTCACCGGGTGAGGTGCGGACCGACCGCTGGCGTCCGGGAAACAGCGCCCCCTTGCCCGAGCTGATACCGTCGATGCGTCGCGGCGGAGTCGCGGCGGTGAGCGAGGTAGGAGTGTTGGGGGACCCGACCACGGCGACCGTCGAAGAGGGGGAGCGTCTGTTCGCGGAGATGGTGGTTGGCTGCGCCCGGGCCATCAGCGGCTGGGCACCCGGGGCCGACGGGATGCTGACATGACCCCGACCCGGCTGCCCGACGGGTTTGCTGTGCAGGTGGACCGACGGGTCCGCGTGCTGGGTCGCGGCTCGGCGCTGCTGGGCGGATCCCCGACCCGGCTGCTGCGGCTGGCCCCCGACGCGCAGGTGATGCTCTCCGACGGTCGCCTCGAGGTGCACGACGCGGTGAGCGCGCAGCTGGCCCGCACGCTGCTCGACGCCACCGTGGCCCACCCGCGGCCGTCCGGGGGACCCTCGCACCGCGACGTCACCGTGGTGATCCCGGTGCGCGACAACAGTTCTGGCCTACAACGCCTGGTGTCCTCGCTGCGCGGGCTGCGGGTCATCGTGGTCGACGACGGATCGGCCACCCCGGTGAGCCAGGATGACTTCGCCGGCGCCCACTGCGACATCGAGGTGTTGCACCACCGGCAGCCGCGCGGCCCGGCCGCCGCCCGCAACACCGGGCTGGCGGCGTGTCAGACCGATTACGTCGCGTTCCTGGACTCCGATGTGGTGCCGCGCCGCGGCTGGCTGGAGGCGCTGCTCGGGCACTTCTGCGATCCCACCGTCGCGCTGGTGGCGCCGCGCATCGTGAGCCTGACCCACAGCGACCACCTGGTGGCCCGCTACGAAGCCGTGCACTCCTCACTGGACCTGGGCCACCGGGAGGCGCCGGTGGTGCCCTACGGCACGGTGTCCTACGTGCCCAGCGCGGCGATCATCTGCCGCCGGTCCGCGCTGGGCGAGATCGGCGGATTCGACGACACCCTGCAGTCCGGTGAAGACGTCGACCTGTGTTGGCGGCTGGTGGAAGCCGGTGCGCGGCTGCGCTACGAACCGATCGCGCTGGTGGCGCACGACCACCGCACCGTACTGCGGGATTGGTTTGCGCGCAAGGCTTTCTACGGTGGTTCCGCGGCCCCGCTGTCGGCCCGGCACCCCGACAAGACGGCCCCGCTGGTGATCTCCGGGTGGACGCTGGTGCTGTGGGTGCTGATGGCGATCGGCTCGCGGATGGGCTACCTGTTCTCCGCGGCGGTCGCCGCCATGACCGGAAACCGGATCGCCAGCGCCATGCGCGGCCCGGACACCGGCGCCCGGGACGTCGCGGTGGTGACCGCCCGCGGGCTCGGCTCGGCGGGGCTGCAGCTGGCGTCGGCGCTCTGTCGGCATTACTGGCCGGTCGCGCTGCTGGCGGCCCTGCTGTCGCGGCGGTGCCGGCAGGCGGTGCTGATCGCCGCCGTCCTGGACGGCGTGGTGGACTGGCTGCGGCACACCCGGGCCACCGACAGCGAGGTCAAACCGATCGGGCTGGTGTCCTACCTGTTGCTCAAACGCCTCGACGACTTGGCGTACGGCATCGGCCTGTGGAGTGGGGTAGTGCGCGAACGCAATATCGCCCCGCTCAAACCGCAGATCAGAACCTGACCGCCCCGTTGGCCGCCACGCACCACAGCGATGTCCTGATCATCGGCGCGGGCAGTGCTGGATCGGTTGTCGCCGAGCGGCTTTCCACCGACGCCAATTGCCGGGTGACGATTGTGGAGGGCGGTGTCGGGCTGACCGATCCCGGGTTGTTGGCCCAAACCACCAACGGGTTGCAGCTGCCGATCGGGGTGGCCAGCCAACTGGTTCGCCGCTACCAGACCGAGCTCACCGAAGCCGAGGCCAGCCAGGTGACGATCGTGCGGGGCGCCACGGTGGGCGGGTCGGGTGCGGTCAACGGCGGCTATTTCTGCCGGGCGCTGCCCCGCGACTTCGACACCGGCCTACCCGGCTGGGCGTGGGCGGATGCGCTCACCCACTTCCGCGCCATCGAAACCGACCTGGATTTCGAC
>NZ_MLQM01000027.1:0-43061 GCF_001854525.1 Mycobacterium talmoniae | reverse complement strand
CCCCCCCCCCCACCCCCACCCACCCCCCCCCGGCCCCTGCCGCGGGGCGGGAGGGGTGGGCCGGGCCCCCCTACCGGTGAATCGGGTTCTGGTTTCAGCGGCCCTCGGCGGCCACCGCCGGCAAGAAAGCGTTCGTGTCCAACCGGGTCGGCGACGTCGGGTTGGCGCTGGCCATGTTCGCCATCTTCGCCAGCTTCGGCACCCTGCAGTTCGACGGGGTGTTCGCCGCCGCTCGGGACACCGGACCCACTGCGATGACCACCGTGATCGGGCTGCTGATGTTGGTGGGCGCCTGCGCCAAATCGGCCCAAGTGCCGATCCAGGCCTGGTTGTTCGACGCGATGGAGGGCCCCACCCCGGTGTCGGCGCTGATCCACGCCGCCACCATGGTCACCGCCGGGGTGTACCTGATCGTGCGGTCGGGCCCGCTGTATGACCTGTCCGCCGATGCCCGGCTGGCGGTGGTGTTGGTCGGTGCGGTCACCCTGCTGTTCGGGGCGATCGTCGGCTGCGCGAAAGACGACATCAAACGCGCGCTGGCGGCCTCCACGATCAGCCAGATCGGCTACATGGTGTTGGCGGCCGGGCTGGGCGCGGCCGGCTACGCGTTCGCAATCCTGCACCTACTCACCCACGGCTTCTTCAAGGCCGGCCTGTTCCTGGGGTCCGGCGCGGTCATCCACGCCATGGACGACGAACAGGACATGCGCCGCTACGGCGGTCTGCGCACCATCCTGCCGGTCACGTTCGTCACGTTCGGGCTGTGCTACCTGGCGATCATCGGGATCTGGCCGTTCGCCGGCTTCTACTCCAAGGACGCCATCATCGAGGCCGCGCTGGGCGCCGGCGGCTGGCGCGGGGCGGTGCTGGGCGCGGCCGCGATGCTGGGCGCCGGGATCACCGCGTTCTACATGACCCGGGTGATGCTGATGACGTTCTTCGGCGAAAAACGCTGGGCCGCCGACGCGCATCCGCACGAGGCGCCGCGGGTGATGACCTGGCCGATGATCCTGCTGGCGGCCGGCGCGGTGTTCTCCGGGGGCCTGCTGGCGATCGGCGGGACCCTGCAGCACTGGCTGGAGCCGGTGGTCGGCAGTCACGAGGCCAGCCACGCCGTGCCGGTGTGGGTCAGCACCGCCATCACGTTGGTGGTGGTGCTGGCCGGCGCCGCGATCGCCTACGCGATGTACGGCAGACGGCCGGTCCCGGCGACGGCGCCGGCCGAGGTGTCCGCGCTGACCGTCGCGGCGCGCAGCGACCTGTACGGCGATGCCTTCAACGAGGAGGTGTTCATGCTCCCCGGTGACCAACTGGCCCGCGCGCTGGTGGATATCGACGACCGCGGGGTAGACGGTTCGGTCAACGCCCTGGCCGCCTCGGTGCGACGAACATCGCAGTGGCTGCGCAGCCTGCAAACCGGCTTTGCCCGCAACTACGCGCTGACCATGCTGGTGGGCGCGGCGCTGCTGGTCGCGGTGATCCTGGCGGTGCAACTGTGACGATCCCGTGGCTGAGCGTGCTGTGGCTGGTGCCGATCGCCGGTGCGGTGCTGGTGATCCTGCTGCCCGCCGCGCTGCCGCGGTTGGCGAAGTGGACCGGGCTGCTGGTGAGCCTGGCGGTGCTGGCGGTGGCGGTCGTCATCACCGTCGGCTACGACAGCACCGCCACCGGCCAGCCCTACCAGTTCGTGGAATCGCATTCCTGGATACCGGCGTTCGGCGCCGGCTACACCCTCGGGGTGGACGGCATCGCGGTGGTGTTGGTGCTGCTGACCGCGGTGCTGGTGCCGCTGCTGATTCTGGCGGGTTGGACCGACGGCGGTGACCGCAGCCGCGGCGTGCACGCCTACGTCGCGCTGACGTTGACCGTCGAGTCCATGGTGCTGATCTCGCTGGTCTCCCTGGACATCCTGCTGTTCTACGTGTTCTTCGAGGCCATGCTCATCCCGATGTATTTCCTGATCGGCGGCTTCGGCACCGGTGCGGGTCGGTCCCGCGCCGCGCTGAAGTTCTTGCTCTACAACCTGTTCGGCGGGCTGATCATGCTGGCCGCTGTGATCGGGGTGTACGTGGTGACCGCCCAGCACGGGAGTGGCACCTTCGATTTCCGCGCGGTGGTCGCCGCGTTCGGGCCCGGCTCCGCGGTCGATCCCGGTGTGCTGAAAGCCTTGTTCCTCGGTTTCATGTTCGCGTTCGCGATCAAAGCCCCGCTGTGGCCGCTGCACCGCTGGCTGCCCGATGCGGCGGTGGAGGCCACCCCGGCCAGCGCGGTGCTGATGATGGCGGTGATGGACAAGGTCGGCACGTTTGGGATGCTGCGCTACTGCCTGCAGTTGTTCCCCGAGGCCTCCGCGTATTTCCGGCCCGCAATCGTCGTGCTGGCGGTCATCGGCGTGGTCTACGGCGCGCTGGTGGCGATCGGGCAGACCGACATCATGCGGCTGATCGCCTACACCTCGATCTCGCATTTCGGGTTCATCATCCTGGGGATCTTCGTGATGACCAGCCAGGGCCAAAGCGGTTCGGCGCTGTACATGGTCAATCACGGGCTGTCCACCGCGGCGGTGTTCTTGATCGCCGGGTTCCTCATTTCCCGGCGCGGCACCCGCGCCATCGCCGACTACGGCGGGGTGCAGAAGGCGGCGCCGGTGCTGGCCGGCACCTTCTTGGTGGCGGCGATGGCCACCCTGTCGCTGCCCGGGCTGGCGCCGTTCATCAGCGAATTCCTGGTGCTGCTGGGCACCTTCAACCGGTACTGGCTGGCGGCGGCGTTCGGTGCCACCGCGCTGGTGCTGTCGTCGATCTACATGCTGTGGCTCTACCAGCGGGTGATGACCGGGCCGGTCACCGGCGACAACCAACGCATCCGTGACCTGGTCCCCCGCGAAGTCGCTGTGGTCGCACCGCTGATCGTGCTGCTGCTGGTGCTGGGCTTCTACCCCAAGCCGGTACTGGACATCATCAACCCCGCGGTCGGGCACACCATGACCACGATCGGCCAACAGGATCCGGTCCCGCACAGTGCACAAGGACCGGCCCGATGAGCGCGCCCACCGTCGAATACTCGGTGCTGGCACCGCTGCTGATCGTGTTCGGCGCGGCGGTGATCGGCCTGCTGGTCGAGGCGTTCCTGCCGCGCCGGTGGCGGTACGGCGCCCAGGTCGGGCTGGCGCTGGCCGCGCTGCTGGCCGCGTTTGTCTCGCTCGTGGTGGTGGCCGACACGATCCCGGCCACCGGTCAGACCGCGGTGGTGGGCGCGGTGGCCGTCGACCGGCCCGCGGTGGTGTTGCAGGGCACCGTGCTGCTGGTGGCCATAATGGCGGTGGTCTTCATCGCCGAGCGCACCATCGCCCCCAAGATCGGTCCCGGCGCCGCCACCGCAGTAGCCGACCACGGTTTGGATTCATTCACCCCGCAGGGCTCCGCGATTCCCGACAGCATCGCCGAGCAGCAGGCCACCCGCGCCGGGGTGATGCAGACCGAGGTGTTCCCGCTGACCATGCTGGCCGTCGGCGGCATGCTGGTGTTCCCGGCCGCCAACGACCTGCTGACGATGTTCATCGCGTTGGAAGTGCTGTCGCTGCCGCTGTATCTGCTGTGCGGGCTGGCCCGGCATCGCCGGCTGCTGTCGCAGGAGTCGGCGATGAAATACTTTCTGCTCGGGGCGTTTTCCTCGGCGTTCTTCCTGTACGGCGCCGCGCTGCTCTACGGCGCCACCGGCACCCTGGCCACCCCCGGGATCGGCGCGGTGCTGGCGACCCGGCCCGGCGACACCATGGCACTGGCCGGGGTCGCGTTGCTGACGGTGGGGCTGCTGTTCAAGGTCGGCGCGGTCCCGTTCCACTCCTGGATCCCCGACGTCTACGTGGGCGCACCGACACCGGTCACCGGATTCATGGCCGCCGCGACGAAAGTCGCGGCATTCGGGGCGCTGCTGCGGGTGGTCTACGTGGCGCTGCCGGCGCTGCATGACCAGTGGCGGCCGGTGCTGTGGATGATCTCGATGCTGACCATGGTGATCGCGACGATCGCCGCGGTGAACCAGACCGACGTCAAACGGATGCTGGCGTACTCCTCGGTGTCCCACGTCGGTTTCGTGCTCACCGGGGTGATCGCCGACCTGCCCGCCGGGGTGTCCTCGACGCTGTTCTACCTGATCGCCTACAGCTTTTCGACGGTGGGCGCCTTCGCCATCGTCGGCTTGGTCCGCGGCACCGACGGCGTCGAGGACACCGATTTGGGTCACTGGGCCGGGCTGGGACGCCGCTCCCCCATTGTCGGCGTGATGTTTTCGCTGTTTTTGCTGGCGTTCGCCGGTATCCCGTTGACCAGCGGCTTCGTCAGCAAGTTCGCGGTGTTCAAGGCGGCGGCCGAAGGCGGGGCGGTGCCGTTGGTGATCGTCGGCGTGATCGCCAGCGGGGTGGCCGCCTACTTCTACGTGCGAGTGATCCTGCTGATGTTCTTCACCGACGGATCCGACGACACCCCGCACATCGCGGTGCCCGGCGTGTTGAGCAAGGCCGCGATCGCGGTGTGCGCGGCGGTCACGGTGCTGCTCGGCATCGCCCCGCAGCCGCTGCTGGACCTGGTGGACGCGGCAACCTGGTTCGTGCAGTAGCCTTGATGCCCTCGAAAACCTCCACCATCAAATTCGGATTGCCGATGGCAAGCTTCTCGGGTTCTCGGGGCTGCGCACGTAGACGCCGAACACCGTGGCCCGCTTCATCCATATGCGCAATCCGCTGCTCGGGCGAGCCGATGCTCAGGCCCGACTGACCACCGCTGTAACTCGGCACGTCGACGCCGAACTCCGCAAGAGCTCCTGATACTGAGGAATCACGGCGTGGGCGTGGACGTCGACCGCCAGCGGCCTAGTCATTCAACGCCCACGAATAGGTTGGGCGGTGATCATGGCCGCAGCGACCGGTGAAGACGGTCGGGTGACGCAAGCGGGCTAATCAGTGCGTTCCCGGTAGTCGGTGAATTCACTGTGTGTTCCTTCGAGTTCGTTGCGGCTAGTACAACACCAAGGGGTTGGGCGGTTCGGCCGGTTCAAACTCGCCTTGCCACGCGCGTTCGTGAATCTCCCACGGGCTGGCCCCTGCCTCACGTGCCTGCAGCATGAGCGCGGGCTCGACGAATTGACCCAGCGGGCGCTCAGCGAATTGCGGTGAGTGTTGGAGGTGTTCGGTGGCAGTGAGGTTGTTGCCGTAGTTGTTGACGTTGAGTTCGACACTGTTGCGGTCGGGGTCGAGGTAGTAGAACGCTGTTTGGAGGCCTTCATCGGCGGCGAGCACCGGGGTGATTCCGGCGTCGGCGAGCCGCGCCCATGAGCCGAGGAGATCGTCGAGCGTCGGGTATTCGAAGGCGAAGTGCTGTACGCGCGGATGGGCGGAGCGTTGCGGATCGTCGCTGAGTCCGGGCAGGCTCAGAATTGCCATACGGTGGTGGATCTCGTCGTTCGTCAGCCAGGCGGCAACCACCCCCGGGTTGTGGGCGTGGTCAGCGCCGGTCGGGTTGTCGTTGTGGTGCATCAGGTTCATTCCCAGCACGGTGCGGTACCACGCGATCATTTCGTCGGGGCGCGCGGTCGTGAGCGCGATGTGCTGGAGGCGGGGATGGACGATGGTCTTGGTGTTCAACATGGAAGGCTCCCTTCACGAGTTACTTCAAATTGTAATTTGACTTTGACTTAGGGGCAAGTCTGCTGGACGATGAAGACGTCGGAAGGAGGGGCAGCAATGACCGTTGATGATCGCGCAGCCCGGAGCAGCACGCGCCGGCCACGTGAGGACGGCGCTGCCACACGTCAATTGCTGATCGAGGTCGCCGGGGCGCTCTTTGCCGAGAAGGGGTACGCGGCGACGGCGAGCAAGGAGATCACCGAGCGTGCCGGAACCAACATCGCGGCGGTCAACTATCACTTCGGCAGTCGCGAGGGCCTCTACATCGCGGTGCTGGAGGAAGTGGATCGCCGCCTGATCGACCTGGACGTCCTTGACGATGTGCAGAGGAGTTCACAGACCGCCGCCCAGAAGCTCGGCCGGGTCATTGACACGATCCTTAGCGGAGCCGCCGAACGTAGTGGGTGGCCGGTCACACTGTGGGCGCGGGAAATCTTGAACCCCTCGCCGCAATTTGCGGTCATGCTGCGCGACGGTGTGATGCCAAAGTTCGACATCCTGGGCTCCATCGTTTCCGAGATCACCGGAATCACCGATGACGCCACGATCTTGGAGGGCATCGTGGCGTGCATGGCTCCGGCTATCCTGCTGGCGACCATCAACCGCGGTGTCGAAACACCGATCCGCGGCTTGTATGACCTTCCGCATCGGCGGCTCGCCGATGACCTCACCGGGTTCGCGCTCGCCGGCCTGCACCATCTGGCGCAGACTCGCCACGCGGACTCGGGCTCGGGATAGGCGCCGCAGGGCCAGCCCGCGCAAGCTAGATCCCCGGGGCTCTAGTGGGCTGCGCCGCCATCGAGGATCAACGTGGCGCCCGTGAGATAACCCCCGTCGTCGCTAGCCAGGTAGACGGCCAGACCACCGGCGTCGCGTTCCGGGTCACCGAGACGGCCCATCGGCAGACTCTTGACGAGCTCCTCGAGGTGGCCTTTCTCGTTGTCGGCCAACGCCTCGGTGAGGATCGCCGGCAATATGCAATTGACCGTGATCTGATGGGGAGCCAGTTCATGAGCGGCGGTCAGGGACAGGCTGCGGATTGCCTCCTTGGTGGCGTTGTAGGGAGCCATCAACGGCCGCCCCGCCAAGGCTACCGGCGAACCGAAGTTGATGATTCTGCCGCTGCGTTGGCGCTTCATCCACGGCAGAACTGCTTTCATGCCGTAGAGCGTTCCGTTGAACCCGGACCGAAACGTCAGGTCCCACTCCGCGTCGGTGACCTCTTCAAATGGTGTCTCAGGCGGCGACATGGATTTCACGTCCGGTCTTCCCCAAGCTTGTGCGGCGTTGACGAGAATGTCGACCGTCCCGAACGCCGCCGCGGTTTTCTCGACGGCAGCGTTGACTTGTTCCGCGTCAGCAACGTCGAGGGTGACGCCGATCGCCGAGCCGCCATTGCCGGCGATCTCGCCCACGACGTCGTGCACGGTACTTTCAGTACGCGACGCGACGGTGACCTGAGCTCCTTCCTTGGCGAGCCGCAGCGCGATTCCGCGTCCGATTCCGCGACCCGCGCCGGTCACGATTGCCACCTTGCCGGCAAGAACTGCCATGGGATCTCCTAAGCGTGTAGAGGGTTTCGTGCGATGAGGGCGGGCTATGCCTGTCCCTGCGCACCGTCGACGAACAGTTCGCCGCCGGTGACGAAGCTGGCCCGGTCTGAGGCGAGGAATACCATCGCTTCGGCGACCTCGTTTGGTTGGCCAATGCGCCCCAGCGGCACGCGGGCTGCCTCCGCATCGAGCACACGTTGCACGTCTTCTGGGCCGGCCGCCTGACTCTTGAGGGCCGCGGTCTCGATCGGGCCCGGATTGACGGTATTAACCCGAATACCGCGCGGACCCAGTTCTACGGCCCACACCCGCACGAACTGCCGAAGTGCGGCCTTGGCCGCCGAATACGCACCGAATGCCGCGGTTCCCCGGGTCGTCGCTGTCGAACCCGTCACGATAACCGAGGCACCCGCGTTCAGCAGCGGCAACGCCTTCTGGACAGCAAACACAATGCCCCGCAGGTAACCGACGAACGTTTCGTCGAAATGCTCTAACATCAGATCTTCCAGTGTCGCCAACGAACCACCGATCGCCGTGGCCACCACGACGTCCAACCCGCGCTGCCGCGCGCGGATCGCGTCGAATAAATCGTCGAGTTCTGCGACGTTGGTGACATCGTTGCGAACAGCGGTCACCGCACTGCCGTATTCGGCGGCCAACTCGTCGAGCTCAGCTTGTCGGCGACCCGTGACAAAAACATGGGCGCCCTCGGCGACGAACCGCACCGCCGTCTGGCGTCCAATGCCCGAGGTCGCCCCAATCACCAACGCCGTCTTGCCGGCAAGTTCACCCATCTGCTCATCTCCATCCTCATGCATCGCTCGGACCGCTTGGGCCCTACCGAATTCGGCTTGCTGCTTGCGAGTGCCGCCTCGCTCAGCCACGGAGTTCGCCCCACCGGCGATAGCCAGCCGCGCTGACGCCCACGCACCTGGAGCAAAACTGCCGAACTAACTCTAACTGTAATTAGAATTTGAGATTAGGACAAGGCGTCAGGCGTGGTGATTGTGACCACGTGCGTACGCCGCGATTCGGCGCCGCGTCGGTCCCGGTGTAGCTGAGCGTCGCCACCGCGTGGTCTCGCTAGACCATGGGGGTTGCGTCGGCAGTTGTCGCTGGGATCTTTTGCACCACGTCCCAGTGCTCCACGATGCGGCCGCGCTCCAGGCGAACGATATCGACCAGCGCGTAGCGCGACAGTGTGTGATGCCGCGGGTTCGCCACGATGTTCTCGGTGCCGTCTAGGGCGAGGCTGACTCCGCTCATCTCGGAATGGACTATCACGTAATCGCCTTCAGCAAAGGCGCGTTTGATGTCGAGGCGCATGTCCGGGAACTGCGCGAACAGCTTTCCGGTGGCGGCTTTGAGCGCTTCGGGACCGTCCGAGACCGTGGCGTTGTGCTGCACATAGTCGACTGCGTGGTAGCAGTCCACGACCTCGTCGATGCGTCGTTGGTTGAACAGCAGCTCGAAGTACTCCAACACGGCCTGTTTGTTCTGCTCGGGTGTCGCCATGGATGGCTCCTCACTTCCTGGCCTTAAACCGGAACAGCCTTTCCAGTTAGTGTACGATAACCGGAACGGGCATTCCAGTTGTCTGCGCTGGCGTCAGGGCGAGGAGCGAGATCCATGAGGTGCACGGTGTTCGGTGCCACCGGAGGCATCGGCCGCTTGGTCGTGGACCAACTGTTGAGCGCGGGCCATGACGTGACGGTCTATGTGCGTGCCCCGCAGAAGCTGCGGGGTCCCCGCGACCGGTTGGCCGTGATTGCCGGTGAACTCTCCGACCGCGAGGCGGTTGCTGAGGCGATCGCCGCTGCAGACGTCGTCATCAGCGCTCTCGGTCCCTCCCTGGATCGCCGCGTGGGCGGGTCAGCGTTGTCCGAAGGCACCCGCAACATCGTCGCGGCCATGCGCGCCGGCGGGGTGCACCGGCTTATCGGGCTGGCCACTCCCTCGGTGACCGATCCGCGCGATCGCCCGACACTGCGGGGCCGGATCATCCCGGTGCTGGCACGCGTGTTGTTCCCGAACTCGCTGTCCGAGATCGTCGCGATGACCCAAGCCATCACCGACTCCGATCTGGACTGGACGGTCGTGCGCATCATCAGGCCGACCGACAAACCGGCGAAAGGCACGGTTCGCTCCGGGTTCCTCGGCGCCGACCGCGTGGGATGGACAATGACGAGGGCAGACATCGCAGCGTTCATGAGCGCCCAGCTCACCGACACCCGCTACCTACGCGCGCTTCCGGTGATCAGCAACTAAACACACAGTGAACCAACAGAATTAAGAACTACTCGCAGGGGAGAAACCTATGAGTTTGACGGTGTATTTCGATGAGTACGGTGACCTAGCGGTGACTGCCCTAGGGTGAGTAAGTGACAGCGCCGAGCAGCCCGACCGACTCGCGGAATCTGCGACGCGACGCAGCCCGCAACCGCGCCGCGCTCCTCCTGACCGCTCGGCGGGTTTTCGCCGAACAGGGCATCGATGTCGCGATGGCCGAGATCGCTCGGCGCGCCGGCGTCGGTATCGCCACCCTCTTTCGTCACTTCCCGACCCGCGATGACCTAATCACCGGGGTGTTCGAGGATAAGATGACGGCCTACCTCGACGCTGTCGAGACTGCATTGCGTGACCCCGACGCCTGGAACGGCTTCCGTGGTTTTGTGGAGCGGGTGTGCGAGATGCAATGTGAGGACCGCGGATTCACCAACGTGTTGACGATGACCTTCCCCAACGCGTGTGCCTTCGAAGCCAAGCGGTCGGCAGCCCTTCGGGGCTTCGAGACGTTGACCGCCAAGGCCAAATCGGCCGGACGCTTGCGAAGTGACTTCTGTTCCCAGGATCTCGTTGTCTTTCTGATGGCCAACGCCGGCGTCGTCGCGGGCGCCTCCGACGCCACCCCCGTGGCGTCAGCACGCCTGGTGAGCTATCTCATCGCCACCTGCGACGCCAGCCACAACCACACCCTCGCGCCGCCTCCGAGCGTGCGTCAAATGCAAGAAGCCATGCAGCACAACGCCCTCAGATGACCACACGTTTGGGCGCCACCACGCTCCCGTCGGATAGGACGTCGCTCGATTAGGACGGCCGCCGGATACCCACCCTCCACCGACTACGCCCAGCACTCCACTACAGATAACAACCCCGGCCCGACGGAAGAACGAGGACGCAATGCCGTCGGTCACACCCCCACAGATAATCCTGTTCCCCCACGGGGAGTGCAGTCCACTCCACCACCGTGGGAACCGTCGGACACACTGGACAACTTCCTACAGGTCAGCAACAACGGTGCCAAGGCAACCCGTCGCCGGCTACGGCTGAAGACCGCGGTAACGTCGGCCAATGGCGTATGTCGAAACCACCGATGTTGGCGCAGTCCGGGTACTGACGTTGAACCGTCCCGAGGCGCGAAACGCGTTGAGTCCGGGTCTGATCGCCGCGCTGTATGCGGCGTTGCTCGAGGCCGACGCCGATGCGGCGGTGCGCGCGGTGGTGCTCACCGGCGCCGATCCCGCGTTCTGTGCCGGGGTCGATCTCAAGGAGGCACAGCGGCTGGGTGCGGCGTACTTCGACCAGTTCCAGACCCAGAACTGCATCACCCAAACCGCCAAGATGGGCAAGCCGATCATCGGGGCGATCAACGGCGCGACCTTCACCGGCGGGCTGGAGATGGCGCTGGGCTGCGACTTTCTGGTCGCCTCGGACCGCGCGGTGTTCGCCGACACCCACGCTCGGGTCGGCATCCTGCCCGGTGGCGGGATGACCGCGCGGCTGCCGCAACTGGTCGGCGTGGCGATGGCGCGCCGGCTGTCGATGACCGGCGAAGTCGTCGACGCCGAGCGCGCGCTGCGGATCGGGCTGGTGACCGAGGTGGTGCCACACCCGCAGCTGCGGGAGCGGGCCGTCGAGCTGGCCGGCCAGGTCGCCGAGGTGCCGGCACCAATCATGGCTGGGCTCAAGGAAATCTATGTGTCCGGAGCAGCGGCCGTCACCGATCCGGCGCTCGCCGCTGAACAGGCCATCGCCGCTGTCGCATCGGACCCGGCAGATCTTGGCGCCCGGTTCCGGGCGGTGGCGGACCGCAACCGTGGGCAAATCCAGGGCAGCGGCGGCTGAATCCTAACCGCGGATGGGCCAGGTCACCGCGAGATGGAAACCAGGCAGCAAAAGTTCGAGTGGACCCCTGCGTGGCATCAATCTCGCGCGAGGATCGGTCGCCCGCGGGTCGTTCGCGAACGGGCTAGCAGGGCCCGCCTCAGACTCTGGCGTCACCGGACCCGTAGGGCCGGAAGCTGCCGTCCAGCACATCCAGATGGCCGATGGTGCGGCCGGTGACCGCGGCCGCCTCCACCGCCACCAGCCGCACCGCGGCGGCCGCGAACTCGTCGGCCGACGCGACCTCGTCGAACTCCCGCGCATAGTACGAAAGCCCGGGTGTGAGTATCGGTTTCGACGGGGACAGCGCGTTGACGGCGATGTTGTGGTCCTGCAGGTCGTAGGCCGCGCATTGGGTCAGGTGCTCCAGCGCGGCCTTGGACCCGCCGTAGCCGGGCAACACGCCGGCGCTGCGGTCGGGATAGGGACCGTCGCCGGGCAGCCGCGCCGCGACCGAGGTGATGTTGATGATCGAGCCGCCGCCGGCGGCGATCATGTCCGGGCACACCAGCTGCATCAGCTCATAGGCGGCGAACACGGCGATCTCGAAATGCCGCCGGTAGGCGCCCAGCGGGATCCCGAGCAGGCCCGGCCAGCCCGGTTTCGCCGCGGCCGGCGTCGCGGCGCGGGGCTTGGCGGGCGCGCTCGATCCCGGTGGACGACCAGGTGCGGTAAACGCGGCGTTGTTGACCAGGATCGTGATCGGCCCCAACGCCTCCCGCGCCTGCGATACCAACCTGGCGACGTCCTCGCGGTCGAGCAGGTCGGCGCGAATCGCGACCGCGCGGCCACCGGCGGCCTCGATGGCGGCCACCGTGTCCCCGATGGTGCCCGGCAGCCGCTCATCCCACACCTGTTCGGTGCGCGCGGCCACCGCCACCGCCGCGCCCTCGGCCGCCAACGCCAGCGCGATCGCCCGGCCCAACCCGCGGCTGGCCCCGGTCACGATCGCGGCCCGTCCGTCAAGTGCACCCGTCATTGGTCCGTGCTCCGTTCCAGTAGGAATCCCGCCACCCGGCCCCCGGAGACGCTCGGCGTCGTCATGTCGAGGACCCGGCGGGCCTGCTCTTGCACCGGGGTGTGCGGGTCGAGCACCGAGAGGTAGACCTGGTGGGCGGCGAGCGCGGCGACGGCGACATCGATGTAGCCGTCCACGGTTTCGACGTGGGTGGGCTGCGGTCCGCCCTGAAACAGCCAGCGCGGCGGGTCGGGCAGCGCGTCGTAGGCCGCGGTGACCGCGGCGGCGAACTCGATGTGGTCGCGCTGGTTCGGCATCCCCGGCGCGAACTCCGGGCCGCCGTAGATCGTCAGCACCACATCGGGTTTCGTCTCGCCGATGACCGAGGCGATCTTGGCCCGCAGTTCGGCGGTGTTCCGGATATTGCTGTCCGGGAAATCCCAGAAGTCGACGTCGTCGACCCCGACGATCGCCGCCGCCCGCCGCTGCTCGGCGTCTCGGATCGGGCCGGCCCGCTCCGGTTCCATGCCGGCGATCCCGGCCTCGCCGCGGCAGGCCAGCGCGTAGCGCACCGTCTTGCCCGCCGTCGTCCATTTCGCCACCGCGGCGGCCATCCCGTATTCGGGATCGTCGGGATGCGGCACCAACACCAGTGCGCTGCGCCAGTCGGTGGGGAACGGTTGCGGTGTGGCCATGGCCCCTATGCCATCACACCGCGCACGACGATGGCGGTGGTCTGCTCCACCCAGGTGTCGTCGAGTTCCTCGTCGGGGCGCACCAGCAGCCGCAGCAGCGTCGCTCCCCCGATCACCTCCACCAACCGATCCGGGTCCACCTCGGGATGCACCTGCCCACGCGCGATCGCCTCGCGCAACCGCACCCGCACCGCATCGAACAGCCCGGCAAACCGCGACAGTACCCGGGCGTTGAGCTCGGGGTCCGCGGTCATGTCGGCGACCAGCCCGGGCAGCGCCGCGCGCACCACCGGGCTGGTGAACACATCCCGCGCGCCCGCGATCATGGCCCGCACATCCGCCGCGATATCACCGGCCGGGGCCGCCAACGCGGTGGGCGCAACGGGAAACGCGGCCTCGTGCACCAACTCGGCCTTGCTCGACCACCGGCGGTACAGCGCAGATTTCGTCGTCCCCGCCCGTTCGGCGACGGCGGCCAAGGTGAGATTGGCATAGCCGATTTCGGCCAGCAGGTCCGCCGTCGCCTGCAGGATCGCCGCGTCGATCCGCGGATCGCGCGGTCGACCGGCGGCTGGGGCCTTGTCAACGATGGACGGGTCTGCTTTCATAACGCTACCGATCGTATCGTAATTGCGTGGCGAAGGAAGAGACGTGGCCGATCAACGGGCTGTCGAGGACGTCAGCCGACTCCAACGCTCCAGCCGCGACGTCACCGCCGTGCCCGCCGTGATGTCGCAATGGCTGTCCACCGTCCTGCCCGGCGGGGTCACCCCGGAGGTGACCGTCGAAAGCGGCGTGGACGCCAACGGGATGTCGTCGGAAACCCTCATTTTGACGGGCCGCTGGGATGACGGCGGCCCGATCGAGCAGCGCTGGGTGGCGCGGGTGGCGCCCACCACCGAGGACGTACCGGTGTTCCCCAGCTATCGCCTCGACCACCAATTCGAGGTCATGCGGCGGGTCGGCGAACTCACCGATGTTCCGGTGCCGCGGGTGCGGTGGATCGAGACCACCGGCGACGTGCTGGGCAAGCCGTTCTTCTTGATGGACCACGTCGACGGTGTGGTGCCGCCCGACGTGATGCCCTACACCTTCGGCGACAACTGGTTCGCCGACGCGCCCGTGCAGCGGCGGCGCGAACTGCAGGACTCCACCATCGGGGCGCTGGCCCTGCTGCACGCGATCCCCCACCCGGACAAGACATTCGACTTCTTAGATGAGGACCGTTCCGGAGATACCGCGCTGCGCCGCCACTTCAACTGGGTGCGGTCCTGGTACGAGTTCGCGGTGCCCGATATCGGTCGCTCGCCGCTGCTGGAACGCACCTTCGACTGGCTGGAGGCCCATTGGCCGGGCGAGGTGGCCGCCGGCGAGTCGGTGCTGTGCTGGGGGGACGCCCGGATCGGCAACGTGCTGTACCGCGATTTCGCGCCGGTGGCGGTGCTGGACTGGGAGATGGTGACGCTGGGGCCACGCGAACTCGACGTGGCGTGGATGATCTTTGCCCACATGGTCTTTGAAGAGCTGGCCGGGCTGGCCGGGTTACCCGGGTTGCCCGATGTGATGGCCGAGGACGACGTGCGGACCACCTATCAGGAGCTGACCGGCGCCGAACTCGGGGACCTGCACTGGTTTTACGTGTACTCCGGCGTGATGTGGGCGTGCGTGTTCATGCGCACCGGGGCCCGCCGGGTGCACTTCGGCGAGGTGGACAAACCCGACGATGTGGAGTCCCTGTTCTACCACGCGGGATTGCTCAAACGGCTTATCGGAGAGGATCGCTGATGCTTGGACCGCTCGACGAATACCCGGTTCACCAGTTGCCGCAGCCGATCGCCTGGCCGGGCTCCTCCGACCGCAACTTCTACGACCGCTCCTACCTCAACGCCCACGACCGCACCGGGGACATCTTCGTCATCACCGGAATGGGCTACTACCCGAACTTGGGCGTCAAGGACGCCTTCGTGCTGGTGCGGCGCGGGGATGTCCAAACCGCGGTCCAGCTGTCCGACGCCATCGACCAAGACCGACTCAACCCGCACGTGGGCGCCTACCGCATCGAGGTCGTCGAACCGCTGCGCAGCCTGCGGGTGATCCTGGAGGAAACCGAGGGCATCGCCGTCGACCTGCGCTGGCAGGGGCTGTTCGACGTGGTGCAGGAGCAGCCGCACATGCTGCGGTCCGGTAACCGGGTCACGCTGGACGCCCAACGCTTCGCGCAACTGGGCGCCTGGAGCGGGAAGATCGCGATCGACGGCGAGGAGATCACCGTCGACCCGTCGGTGTGGATCGGCTCGCGTGACCGGTCCTGGGGTATCCGGCCGGTCGGTGAGGCCGAGCCGGCCGGACGGCCCGCCGACCCGCCGTTCGAGGGCATGTGGTGGCTGTACGTGCCGATCGCCTTCGACGACTTCGCCGTCGTGATGATCATCCAGGAGGAGCCCAACGGGTTTCGCACCCTCAACGACTGCACCCGGATCTGGCGTGATGGTCGCGTCGAACAACTCGGCTGGCCGCGGGTGTCCACCCGCTACCGGCCCGGCACCCGGATCGCCACGGGCGCCACCATCGAAGCCACCCGTCCCGACGGCATCCCGGTGCACTTCGAGGTGGAATCCAAACTGCCGGTGCCGATCCACGTCGGCGGCGGCTACGGCGGCGACTCCGATTGGCTGCACGGCATGTGGAAGGGCGAGAAGTTTAGCCAGCGGCTGACCTACGACATGACCGATCCCGCGATCGTCGCCCGCACCAGCTTCGGAATGATCGACCACGTGGGGCGGGCGGTGTGCCGCGACGGCCACGGCGACCCGGTCGAGGGCTGGGGACTGTATGAACACGGCGTGCTGGGCCGCCACGACCCGACCGGGTTCCCGGACTGGGTCACCATGGCGCCCTAACGGCGCCGAGTGTGGAGTTAAGGCACGCAGATCGCCACACGGCGTGACCCAAGCCCACATTCGGCGCGGTTAGGAACTGATCTCGCGTCGCTGACCGCGAGCGACAGATTCGATCAGGTCGCGCAGCTCCCGGTTGACCGCGCGGGGCTGCTCCAGAATCGAGCAATGCCCGCCGGGCAATTCGACGAATTTGGTGAGATTCGGTGCGTCCGCAGCGATCCGGCGCGACGCGACGATCGGCAACAACCGGTCCCCGGTGCTGCCGATGACCAGGGTGGGCACCGTCAAACCCCGCAGGCTGATGTGGCGCGGCCCGAGCGCGTTGACCAGCACCCGCGCCCAGTTACCGCGGCTGGTCGCCGGCGTCTCGGCAAACAGCTCGTAAATCAACGCGGCGACCGCCGGATCGGCGTGGCGGCCCACCGCCATCATCGTCACGAACTGCCGAATGGCCGGCGCCGCGGGACCGACGACCGGGGCGGCGCCGAAGGTGAGCAGGATCCGTCGGGCCGCCCGCACCCGAGCCTCCACCAGCGGCGACGGCACCCGAAACAGGTCCACCTCGCGCAGCAGGTCGCCGGTGGTGGTGTTGATCAACGCCACCGCGTCGGCGCGGTGCGGCACCTTGTTCGGGTAACGCTCCGACCAGGAGCTGATGGCGATGCCGCCCATCGAGTGCCCGGCGATGACGGCGCGCTCGTGCGGTCTGAGGGTGGCCTCCAGCACGGCGTCCAGATCCGATGCGAGGTGGTTGAGGCTGTAGCCGCCGCGCCGGGGGACGCCGCTGCGCCCGTGGCCGCGGTGGTCGTAGGCGATCACCCGGTAGTCGGCGGCCAGTTCGGCGATCTGATACGCCCAGACCCGCACCGCGCAGGTGATGCCGTGCGCCAGCACGATCGGGTACCCGTCCGGCGGGCCGAACACCTCGGTGTGCAAGGCGGTGCCGTCCGCGGCGCGGACCGCCAGGGTGCGGCTCGGCGGCAGCGCATCAGAAAACGCGTGCGTGCGTGTGGCCCGTGCAGAAATCATGACCGCTGCCCCTCCCTGCGGCGACGGTGGCCGTCCGGCGAGTCTAAACCCGGTGGGCTAGCGTTCTGGCAACAGGTTGCTTGAGAAAGGGTTGCGATGCGCGCGGTGCAGATTTCCCGGCTCGACGGTCCCGACGCGGTCGAGGTGGTTGACCTCGACGAACCGGACGGCGCCGGTGCGGTCGTCGTCGAGGTCCACGCCGCCGGGGTGGCGTTTCCCGATGCGCTGCAGTCCCGTGGCCTCTACCAGCACAAGGCGCCGCTGCCGTTCGTGCCCGGCGCCGAAGCCGCCGGCGTGGTGCGCAGTGCCCCGGCCGGCGCGCCGGTGCAGCCCGGCGATCGGGTGGCCGCGCTGACCCTGCTGACCGGGGGGATGGCGCAGGTCATTGCGCTGCCCGCCGAGCAGGTGTTCCCGCTGCCGGACACCGTGTCGTTCGAGGCCGGCGCCGGGCTGCTGTTCAACGACCTCACCGTGCACTTCGCGCTGGCCGAACGGGGCCGGCTCGCCGCGGGCCAGACGGTGCTGGTGCACGGCGCCGCCGGGGGGATCGGCACCTCGACGCTGCGGTTGGCGCCCGCGCTCGGTGCATCCCGGGTGATCGCGGTGGTCAGCACCGAGGACAAGGCCGAGATCGCCCGCGCGGCCGGCGCCACCGATGTGGTGCTGGCCGACGGGTTCAAGGATGCGGTGGCCGAGTTGACCGGCGGGCGCGGCGTGGACATCGTGCTGGACCCGGTCGGCGGTGACCGGGTCACCGATTCGCTGCGCTCGCTGGCCCCGGGTGGTCGGCTGCTGGTGGTGGGGTTCACCGGCGGCGATATCCCGACGGTGAAGGTAAACCGGTTGCTGCTGAACAACATCGACGTCGTCGGCGTTGGCTGGGGCGCGTGGGCGATGGCGCACCCGGGGTATCTGGCGCAGCAGTGGGCGGCTCTGCAGCCGCTGTTGGCGTCCGGGGCGGTGCCGACGCCGCAGCCCGACGTCTACCCGCTGGAGCGGGCCGCCGACGCGATCGCGGCGCTGGAGAACCGCACCGCCAAGGGCAAAGTCGTGCTGCGGCTGCGGGATTAGCGCCGCCGCAGCCCTGCCGGAGCGAAGTGGTCGATGGCGGCGATCAGATCGTCGAAGCTGCGGTCAGTTTCGGTGATGTTCAACGGGATGTCCCCGTAACCCATTGCCTTGTTGACGCCTCGGACACGGCCGAGGATTCCGCTGGACGGGTATGCCGCCGGGTCGTGCAGGAACAGGTTGACGAACCGCTGGCGGCCCATCTGGCCGATCGAGATGCAGGCGATCGCGCTCCACGGGATCACCCGGTCCGACCAGCGCCGCCAGTAGATACCGTCGGTGTCGACCCGCATTACGACACCGGATTGGAACAGCCGTGGGACGGCCACGATGGCGCAGAAACCGCCAAAGACCGTTCCGGCCCAGCCCACGGCTTGCACGTAGCCCGGTGACCACCGCGAAGTGGACGGCACCTCCCCGAACGCTCCGACCATCCACAGCCCCAGTGCAATAAACAGCAGGCAGCCCGCCAGCATCAACGCAATCCGGGCCCGGCTCAGATTCGCCTCAAACGCCATCCGTCTCCCCCTCGCACCGCGCCGGAAATCCATGGCTGACGCTACCGGTTCGTGTTCGGCGACCTCACGCAAACCGGCCGGATACTGTACTGGCCTTGGCGATCGCCCGAGAGCTTCTCCAAGCGATTTCCGGGACGCGCATGAGGCCCGAGCGTGGAAGATGGCAACCGTGGGCAAACGTCTGATCACCGCCGTCGTAGCGATGGTGGTGGCCGTCGTCGCCGGGTGCACCTCGCCGAGCCCGCCGGCTCCCGGCAGCGCTGGCATGCAAAGCGCCCCAGCGAGCACGTCGGCCACACAACACCCGTCGGCGCTGACTACCACGGCGCACCCGCCGAATAGCGATGCGTCGCGGTTGACTCCCCGCCTACCGCTCTTGGCCGACCTTCCGGATATGGCGCAGTTGACCTACCGCGTCCCGGCCGAGCACGGATTGTTCTATGACAACGGACGCTGGTCGGAATGCGGACACTATCCCGAGGTGGGCGATCTCTCGGGTTCCGGGGTTCAGGCTGAGTACGACTCCGTCACGCACTCGGCGTGGCCGGTGTTCTTCGTCCGTTTGCGCTCCGCCGTCGCCGGAGAGGACGTCGCCGGCGAACTGGCCGCTTGGGTGAAGCGGTGTGGTGAGCGGTTCAGCGTCGGCGGGCAGGACTATGTCGCCTCGCTGGGCAACGCGGGCATGCCGGCGGGAACCACGTTGCTCACCGTGACGAACACCAAACATCTTGGGATGACGGGCGACTGGGGTTTCGGGCCGCCCAGCGTGCGTATCGCGGTAACCGCCTCCGAGGGGGTCGCGTTCGAGGCGTGGGCGGTGGCCGACGGGGTCGACGGGCAACAGCTGGAACGACAGCTCGCATCGATGGCCCGAAGCTTCCAGCGCCGCACAACGCCGGACACCGGTAAGCCGGTGGCCCAGTGGACACCGGCCGAGCTGTCGCGGCTGTTCGTCTTGCCGGGGCAGAGCCACGGCAGCATCGACATCGCGGTGCCGAACGGTCAGGCCGGCACCCCCCGGACGGACCCGCCACCCGCGCAGGTGTGTGCCGAGGATCCGCTCCGGCCAAGTTCCTACGCGGGGCTGTCGTCGAGTTATCAGCCGGCCGGCGTCGACCCGCTGGTCAGGTTCGCGGGCAGCTACCCCGGCGCCGGCCAAGGGGCGCCCGTGACCGTGATCTATCGCGAGCACGCCGGTGTCGACTACTTGGCCCGGATGCGGGAGTGGACGTCCAGTTGTCGGGCCCACCCCGCAGCGGTTCCCCAGGTCTGTATCCCTGGCCGGTTGCAGCCTGACTTCGTCCCAGTCACGGCGGAGACCATCGAGGGCGAGGTGGCGCTCGGCTACCAGCGGTTCGAGCCCAAGGAAGCGTCCGGCGGCCACGGCGGCCAGCCGTATTGCGTCGGGACCGCCCAGGCGGCGCGGACCATGCGGGTGGCCGGCCTGCTGATCCAGACCGAGATGGCGGTGGATGCGACCGACGGTCCACCCGATTGGGCGGCCGCCCTGCAGCCGCTGGAAGCACAGCTGGCCGATGTCATTCGAGCCATCCATCACGCGCGCTGACCGCATCGTTAGCCACCCAGCGCCTCACGTAAACCGCCTAGCCGTCGCGGCTCAGGTAGTGCCCTCGATCCGCCCCCGGCCCTGCATCACCGGGATTGCACACCCGCGGCGCCACCGGCATCGATCGCTGGCATCTTCCCGACAGTCAGCAGGCTGATCCCCAGCAGGCACAGCAGCGCAGCGATGATGAATGGTGATCCGATCGACCAGGTGAACGCCGCGGTGGCCATCAGCGGGGTGATGAGTCGAGCCAGAGCAATGACTCCCTGCATGAAACCCAGCGCGGCACCGTAGCTTTCCGCGGTGGTGGCGAAGCAAAACAGCGTCGGCAGCAGCGGCGCGATCAGCCCGATACCGACCCCGACCAGACCCACCCCGCCGACCACAAGCGCGGCCGTCGCGTCGATGCTGAGCACTACGAGCCCAAGCGCTGCGACGGCCAGTCCGCCAAGGAGCACACGCTGCTCGCCGAACCGGGTGACACACCGACCGACCAGCCCGAACTGCATGACGACCACGACGGCGCCGAGATAGGCAAACAGCCACCCGTTGGGCGCTTCAGCCCACCCCAGCGTGCGATGGGTAAACAGCACCAGCACCGTATCCAGGGTGACCATCACACAGCCGAAAATCAGCGCGGTCACGGCCAACCGGTGTATCCACCTGGACTGCAACAGCTCTCGCCACCCCACCGCGGGAGACGCGGTACCCGGGGTGCTGTTTGGTCGGCGGGTTTCGGGCAACAGCGCCCACATCATGGCCGTGGCGCCGGAGGCCAACACGGCAGCGGCCCAGAACGGTACGGTGGGGCCCAGCGTCGACAACGCGCCGCCCAGCGCCGGCCCCACGACATTCGCGATACCAATGGCGACCAGGAAATAGGCCATTGCCCGCGCCAGCCGGCCAGGATCGACCCGGTCGGCGATCATCGCTTGGGCGACGCTAACGATGGGGGCGCCCAACCCACTGATGAT
This sequence comes from Mycobacterium talmoniae, assembly GCF_001854525.1. Classification (NCBI taxonomy): domain Bacteria; kingdom Bacillati; phylum Actinomycetota; class Actinomycetes; order Mycobacteriales; family Mycobacteriaceae; genus Mycobacterium; species Mycobacterium talmoniae. Next base: position 21,952 of record NZ_MLQM01000027.1, on the reverse strand, counting down.
CTGGGCGGCCAACAGTATCACCAGCGACTTGGCGAGCGCGGTCATCGCGAAGGCTGTCGCGGACAGCGCCAGCGAAACCACGATGATCGGCTTGCGGCCAAGCCGATCCGACAACGCCCCCAGCACCGGGCTACAGGCGAGGTCGGCCGCCGCATAGCCGGTGAACAACGCCCCCACGACCAGTGGCGTCGCCCCTAGGCGACCGGCCCACAACGGCAGCAGCGGCGTCATCAACTTCCAGCACGTGAAATGGATGAAGACCCCCACCGTCACCAAAACCACCGGCGAGCGCAGCCACCCGATCAACGCTTCGCCCTTCGTCACGGCGCCGGCACCACGGGGTTGACCAGGCGATTAGCTCGAGCATCAATGCGCCGGGCTCGACTCAGGCCGGTTCGCTGGACATACCCGCGCTCAGCCGAGCATCCGTCGTGAGTAGAAGACACGGTTTGGCATAGAGCCGTCATCGGGGCTGGCCGTTCTCCGCAAGCAGTTGCCTCTCGTTGTGGTTACGTTGCCGAAGCTCCATGGGTTCTATGGTGCACCCGGTTCGACGACGCGAACGACCGGACGGAACGTCGCGATGGCCGGCCCAGAGGCCACGCAGGATATATGCGCCGACCCCCGGCGCCGGACGGGCCCGATGTATCTCGACGGGTCCATCTCCGGAATCTCTGCGACCGGCTGCGCCTGATCGGGGTACGAGCGATAGAAGCGGCCGCGGCTAAACGCTGACTACCCCCAATGGAAAGTGGCCCCCGGAGTTTCCTCCGAGGGCCACTTTCGTTAGTAGCGGGGACAGGATTCGAACCTGCGACCTCTGGGTTATGAGCCCAGCGAGCTACCGAGCTGCTCCACCCCGCGACGGGTAACTGCAAGGTTACCGAAAGCCTGCGGCAGCGCCAAATCGCCTGGCGCGAGCGTGCGCAAATCCGGAAAACCGCACGGCATGTCGACCGGGGACACGCACGCTCGCGGCAGAAGGTGGGGCACCCTACTTGGCGTTGTCGAACTTGGTGATGGCCTCATCGAGCCGTTGCAGCGCCTCACCGTAGCTGGCGAAGTCGCCCTTCTTCTGCGCCTCGCGCGCCGCCCCGAGCGCCGCCTGGATTTCCTTCAGGGCGGCGGCCTTGGCCGGGGACAGGGTCGTCGCCCCCGCCGGCGGCGGCGGGGCCGCGACCGGCGGGCTCGGCCGGGCGTCGGGTACCTCCCCCGGCGTCGGAGCGTCCCCCGGCGGGTTCGCCGGGGCGCCCGCATCGGTGGGGGCAATGCCGGTCGCGGCGGCGTCGGCTCCCGGCCCGAACAACCCGGTGAGCGCATCCCGCACGGTGGGGCCGTAGCCGATCTTGTCGTTGTACATCATCGCCACCCGGATCAGCCGCGGGTAGGACGACGCGGCGTCGCTGGACCCCGGGGACGCGTAGACCGGCTCGACGTAGAGCAGCCCGCCCTCGGCCAGCGGCAGGGTCAGCAGGTTGCCCCACCGGATCCGGTTCTGGTTGTCGCGCCCGATCACGCCCAGGTCCTGGCTGACCGCGGTGTCGGTGGTGATGGCGTTGTTGGCCAGCTTCGGCCCGTTGACCTGCCCGGGGATGGTCAGCACGGTCAGCTGGCCGTAGGTGTCCGGATCCGAGCTGGCCGAAATGTAGGCGGCCAGGTAGTCGCGCTTGAACCGGTTCATCGCGCTGGTCAGCTGGAACGACGCCGAGTTATCGCCCTTGGCAAGGTTTTTCGCGACGATGTAGTACGGGGGCTGATAGCTGCTGGCGGTCGGGTTCGGGTCCAGCGGCACATCCCAGAAGTCCGAGGTGGAGAAGAAGGTGACCGGGTCGTTGACGTGGTATTTGGCCAGCAGCATCCGCTGCACCTTGAACAGGTCCTCCGGGTAGCGCAGATGCGCGGCGAGTTCGGGGCTGATCTCGCTCTTGGGTTTGACGGTGCCGGGAAAGACCTTCATCCAGGTCGCCAGCACCGGGTCGTTGTCGTCCTGCTGGTACAGCGTGACGGTGCCGTCGTAGGCGTCCACGGTGGCCTTGACCGAGTTGCGGATGTAGGAGACCCGCTTGTCGGGGGTGAGCCGATTGAACTCGACCTCGTTGGAATCGGCGGTGGCCGACGACAGCGAGGTGAGCTCGGAGTACGGGTAGTTGTCCAGCGTGGTGTAGCCGTCCACGATCCACACCAGCCGCTTGTTGACGATCGCCGGATACATGGTGGAGTCGGTGGTCAGCCACGGCGCCACCGCCTCCACCCGCCGGGCCGGATCCCGGTTGAACAGGATCTTGCTGTTGGACCCGATCACCGAGGAGAACAGGAAATTGCGCTCGGCGAACTTCGCGGCAAACACGCTGCGGGACAGCCAACTCCCGATCGGGACCCCGCCGATGCCGGTGTAGGTGTAGTTCTTGGTTTCGGTGTTGGTCTCGTAGTCGTATTCGCGGTCGACACCGTTGTGGCCGACGATCGCGTAGTCGGCGGGCGTGTTGGCGATCACCGGCCCGTAGTAGATCCGCGGCTGATCCAGCTGCGCCGGCCCGTCGGAGACGACGCTGCCGTTGGCGCCGACGGCGTTGACCAGAAACTCCGGGTATCCGCCGTTTTGGTTGGGGTCGTTGGCGATGCCGCGCACCGTGTTGGCCGGGGAGGCGATGAAGCCGTTGCCGTGGGTGTACACCGAATGCCGGTTGATCCAGTCCCGCTGGTTGTCGATCAGCCGGTCCGGGTTGAGCTCTCGCGCGGCGACGACGTAGTCGCGCAGCCGCCCGTCCTTGTCGAGGTAGCGGTCGATGGTCAGCTGATCGGGGAAGAAGTAGAAGTTCTTACCCTGCTGGAACTGGGTGAACGCCGGGCTGACGATGGTGGGGTCCAGCAGCCGGATGTTGGCGGTGGTGGCCGCATCGGCGGCGACCTGCTGGGCGGTGGCCCGCGCATCGCCGGGGTAATTGGTGTAGTGCACGACGTCGCTGGTCAGCCCGTAGGCCTGCCGCGTCGCGGTGATGCTGCGCGAAATGTATTCGCTTTCTTTTTGCGCGGCATTGGGTTTGACGCTGATCTGCTCGATGATCAGCGGCCAGCCGGCACCCACGATCAGCGAGGACAGCAGCAGCAGCACCAGGCCGATCGCCGGAATCCGCAAGTCGCGCAGCACGATCGCGGAGAACACCGCCGCCGCGCAGATCAGCGCGATGGCCAGCAGGATCAGCTTGGCCGGGAGCACCGCGTTGATGTCGGTGTAGCCGGCACCGGTGAACGGCTTGCCGGCGCGGGTGTGGGACAGCAGCTCGTAGCGATCCAGCCAGTAGGCGACGGCCTTGAGCACCACCAAGGTGCCGACCAGGCTCACCAGCTGGATGCGCGCCGGCCGGCTCAGCGCGCCGGTGTTGCCGGCCAGCCGGATCCCGCCGAAAACGTAGTGCGTCACCAGGTTCGCCACGAACGCCAGGAACACCGCCACCAACAGGTAGCTGAGCACCAGCCGATAAAACGGCAGATCGAAGGCGTAGAAGCCCAGGTCCTTGCCGAATTGCGGATCGTCGATGCCGAAGCTGCCGCCGTGCAGGAACAGCTGGATCCGCACCCAGTAGGTCTGCGCGATGACGCCGGCCAGCAAACCGATCGCCGCGGGAACGCCGATGCCGAACAGCCGCAGCCGCGACATCACCACGGTGCGGTAGCGCGCCACCGGATCGTTGGCCCCGTTGGCGGGGACGAACACCGGCCGGGTGCGGTAGGCCAGCACCAGCCCGCCGAATACGATGCCGCCGACCAGCAGCCCGACGATCACGAACACCAGCAGCCGGGTCACCAGCACGGTGGTGAACACCGCCCGGTACCCCACTTCGCCGAACCACAGCCAGTCCACGTACCCGTCGACCAGTCGCGGCCCTACCAGCAGCAACACGATCACGGCCAGCGCGAGCCCGATCAGAATCCGGCTACGCCGAGTCAACTTCGGCATCCTCGCCGCGGGCCGCATACTCACTCGCTACGCTCCCTGCTCAATTTCCTCGACCGCCCCAACTGTACGCACTCGGCGCCGAAGAGGTTCCGCTCGTTAACAGGTCGGTGGCTGACCGCCGGTGCTGATCGTGTGCAGCGCATCCACCGCCTGCCCCAGGGTGTCGACCTTGACCAGTTGCAGTTTGTCGTTGTCGGAGCGGGCCTCATAGCAGTTGTCGGTGGGGACCAGGAACACCGTCGCCCCGGCCTCCTGCGCGGCGATCATCTTGTGCGTGATCCCGCCGATCGGCCCGACCTGGCCGTCGGCGCTGATGGTGCCGGTGCCGGCGATGAATTTCGAGGCGGCCAGGTCGCCGTTGGTGAGCTTGTCGACCACGGCCAGGCTGAACATCAGCCCCGCCGACGGGCCGCCGATATTGGCCAGGTTGAAGTCGACGGCGAACGGTGCCCACGGCGCGTCCATCACCTTGACCCCCAAAAAGCCGTAGTCGCGGTCCTTGCTGTGCCCCAGCGTGATCTCCGCGGTCCCGGGCGGTGCGTTTTTGCGGCGGTAGTCGATGCTCACCACCTGACCGGGCTTGGTTTTCTTCAGCAGCGACGTGAACTGCTCCACGGTGGCCACCCGAGCGCCGTTGACCGCGTCCAGGGCGTCCCCGGCCTGCAGCTTGCCGGCCGACGGCCCGGGGTCGCTGACGTCGGCGACGGCCACCGCCTTGGGGTACTTCAGGTAGCCCAGCGCGGCGTATTCCGCGCTGGCCTCGGATTGCTTGAAATCGGCGGTGTTGTCCTCGTCGACCTCCTGCCGCGACTTGCCCGGCGGGTAGACCAGGTCGCGCGGCACCAACTGTTCGCGCCCGGAAAGCCACAGCGTCAACGCCTCCCCCAGCGTCAGGCCGTCGCGCTGGGACACCGTCGTCATGTTCAGGTGCCCGGTGGTCGGGTGGGTTTCGGTGCCCTCGATGTCGACCACCTGTTTACCGTCGACCTCGCCGAGGGTGTCGAACGTCGGGCCGGGACCCAGCGACACGTAGGGCACCGTCACCACCGCCAGCAGCACGCCGAACGCCACGATCGGCACCAGTGCCACCAGCAGGGTCAGAATCCGCCTGTTCACGCCGCGTATCGTAAACGGCCCGGCGTTTGGTCGGTTCACTTAGAGCGTGACTGCGGCTTGGACGGTCACCGGCGCCGGTGAGTACCGTTGGGGTTATGCCTGACCTGCCTTTCGGCTTCTCCACCGGGGATGACCCCGACCGCGACCGGCGACGCGACGAGTCCGCGTCCGGGTCGGGCTCGGGTGACCCGTTCGGGATGGGCGGCGAGTTCAACATGGCTGACCTGGGCCAAATCTTCACCCAGCTGGGCCAGATGTTCAGCGGCGCCGGCACCGCGATGACCGGCGGGACCAACGCCGGGCCGGTGAATTACGAGCTGGCGCGCAAGTTGGCGTCGAGCTCGATCGGCTTTGTGGCGCCGATCTCGGCGGCCACCGCGACCGCCATCGCCGATGCGGTGCACCTGGCCGAAACCTGGCTGGACGGGGTGACGTCGCTGCCGGCGGGCACCACCAAGTCCGTCGCCTGGACCCCCACCGACTGGGTGGACAACACCCTGGCGACCTGGCAGCGGCTGTGCGATCCGATGGCCGACCAGATCTCCACGGTGTGGGCCGCGGCGCTGCCGGAGGAGGCCAAAAGCATGGCCGGGCCGCTGCTGTCGATGATGTCGCAGATGGGCGGCATGGCGTTCGGCTCGCAGCTGGGCCAGGCGCTGGCCCGGCTGTCCAAGGAGGTGCTGACCTCGACCGACATCGGTTTGCCGCTGGGACCGCGCGGGGTGGCCGCGCTGCTGCCCGGCGCCGTCGAGGAGTTCGCGGCCGGCCTGGAACGCCCGCGCAGCGAGATCGTCACGTTCCTGGCCGCACGGGAGGCCGCCCACCACCGGCTGTTCAGCCATGTGCCGTGGCTGGCCAGTCAGCTGCTCAGCGCGGTGGAGGCCTACGCCCGCGGCATGAAGATCGACATGAGCGGCATCGAGGAGCTGGCCCAGGGCTTCAACCCGGCCTCACTGAGCGATCCGGCCGCGATGGAGCAGCTGCTGACCCAGGGCGTGTTCGAGCCCCAGGCCACCCCGGAACAGCTGCAGGCGCTGGAACGGCTGGAGACGCTGCTGGCCCTGATCGAGGGTTGGGTGCAGACCGTGGTGACCGCGGCGTTGGGCGAACGGATCCCCGGCACCGCCGCGCTGAGCGAGACGCTGCGCCGCCGCCGCGCCACCGGCGGCCCCGCCGAGCAGACGTTCGCCACCCTGGTCGGGTTGGAGCTACGGCCGCGCAAGCTGCGCGAGGCCGCGGTGCTGTGGGAGCGGCTGACCGACGCCGTCGGCGTCGACGCCCGCGACAAACTCTGGCAGCACCCCGACCTGCTGCCCCAGATCGAGGACCTCGACGAGCCCGCCGGCTTCATCGATCGGGTGCTCGGCGGCGACACCAGCGGCATCGACAGCGCCATCGACCAGGCCATCGCCGAATTCGAGAAAGGTCGAGACGACCCCGGCCCGCAGCCCCCTGTGGATAGCTGAGTCCGCCGTACCTGACAGTCATGGCACAGTCCAGCCATGACGCCGCCCTACACGCTCAACCCGGCGATGCCGGTGCTGCTGCGCCCCGACGGGGCGGTGCAGGTGGGCTGGGATCCCCGCCGCGCGGTGCTGGTCCGACCGCCGGGCGGCCTGACCGCGGCCGGGTTGGCGAGCGTGCTGCAGTCGATGCGGACGCCGACCACCCTCACCCAGTTGCGGCGCCGCGCCGTCCGGCACGGGCTGACCGACACCGATGAGCTACCCGGGCTGATCGCCGCGCTGGTCGACGCCGGCGTGGTCACCGGTGCCCGGCGCCCGTCGCGGCGGCGGGCCGCCTCGGTGCGGGTGCACGGCCGCGGACCGCTGTCGGACCTGCTGGTGGAGGCGCTGCGGTGTTCGGGCGCGCGGATCAAGCACAGCCACCAGCCGCACGCCGCGGTGGCGCCCGGCGAGGCCGACCTGGTGGTGCTGTCGGACTACCTGGTGTGCGACCCGCGGCTGCTGCGCGAGCTGCACGCCGAGCACGTGGCGCACCTCCCGGTGCGGGTGCGCGACGGGACCGGGCTGGTGGGGCCGCTGGTCATCCCGGGCGTGACCAGCTGCCTGGGCTGCGCCGACCTGCACCGCAGCGACCGGGACGCGGCCTGGCCGGCGGTGGCCGCCCAGCTGCGCGACACCGTCGGCAGCGCCGACCGGGCCACCGTGCTGGCGACCGCCGCGCTGGCGCTCAACCAGGTGCACCGGGTGATCGCCGCGGTGGGCGGCGGCCAGGCGTCCGACCCGCCGCCGACGCTGAACGCCACGCTGGAATTCGATCTGGGCGCCGGTTCGATCGTCGCGCGGCACTGGACCCGCCACCCGCTGTGCTCCTGCTGACAACGGTGGTTGCCATCTCGGTGCGCCCGCCGGTCGCGAGGTCATGGATGATAGACGTGTGGCAGACATCAAGCGTGGGCGCGCAGCCCGCAATGCGAAGCTGGCCAGCATTCCCGTCGGCTTTGCTGGCCGAGCGGCCCTGGGGCTGGGCAAGCGGATGGCCGGCAGGTCAAAAGACGAGGTCACCGCGGAACTGATGGAGAAGGCCGCCAACCAGCTGTTCACCGTGTTGGGTGAGCTGAAGGGCGGGGCGATGAAGGTCGGGCAGGCGCTGTCGGTGCTCGAAGCCGCCATCCCCGAGGAGTTCGGCGAGCCCTACCGCGAAGCGCTGACCAAACTGCAAAAGGACGCCCCGCCGCTGCCGGCGGCCAAGGTGCACCGAGTGCTGGACGCCCAGCTGGGTACCAAGTGGCGGGAGCGGTTCAGCTCCTTCGACGACACCCCGGTCGCGTCGGCCAGCATCGGCCAGGTGCACAAGGCGGTGTGGTCCGACGGCCGCGAGGTCGCGGTCAAGATCCAATACCCGGGCGCCGACGAGGCGCTGCGCGCCGACCTGAAGACGATGAAGCGGCTGGTCAGCGTGTTCAAGCAGTTGGCGCCGGGCGCCGACGTGCAGGGCGTGGTCGACGAGCTGATCGAACGCACCGAGATGGAGCTGGACTACCGGCTGGAAGCCAACAACCAGCGCGCCTTCGCCAAGGCCTACGCCGACGACCCGCATTTCCTCATCCCGCACGTGGTGGCCAGCGCCCCGAAGGTGGTGATCCAGGAGTGGATCGACGGGGTGGGGATGGCCGAGATCATTCGCAACGGCACCGTCGAGCAACGCGACATCATGGGCACCCGGTTGATGGAACTCACCCTGGGTTCGCCGCGGCGGCTGGAAATGATCCACGGCGACGCCCATCCCGGCAACTTCATGTTGCTGCCCGATAATCGGATGGGGGTCATCGACTTCGGCGCGGTGGCGCCGCTGCCCGGCGGCTTCCCCATCGAACTGGGGATGACGATCCGGCTGGCCCGGGAGAAGAACTACGACCTGGTGCTGCCGACCATGGAAAAGGTCGGCTTCATCCAGAAGGGCCAGCAGGTGTCGGTGCGCGACATCGACGACATGCTGCGCCAGTACGTGGAGCCGGTCCAGGTCGAGGTGTTCCACTACACCCGCAAATGGCTGCAGAAGATGGCCGGAATGCAGATGGACCGGTCGGTGGCGCAGATCAAGACGGCGCGGCAGATGGACCTGCCGCCCAAGTTGGCGATGCCGATGCGGGTGATCGCCTCGACCACGGCGATCCTGTGTCAGCTCGACGCGCACGTCCCGATCAAGGCGCTGTCCGAAGAGCTGGTTCCCGGCTTCGCCGAACCCGATTCGGCGCTGGTGGCCGACTAAGGGTCGCTGGCGCGGCACCGGTAGCCGCCGAGATCGACGTTAGCGTGGAAAATCTCGAGAGAACCTCACGCTAACGTCGATCTCGCTGCGGGAGACCTACGCGGCGACCTCCTTACGCGGACGCCCGCGGGGCCGCTTGCGGCTGACAATCGCCCCGCGGTCGAAGATCTCACCGCCCCACACCCCCCACGGCTCGGCGCGTTCCAGCGCCGCGGCCAGGCAGTGACGGCGGATCGGGCACTGCACGCAGAGTTCCTTGGCGCGCTCCAGCTCCGCGGGGGCGTCGGCGAACCACAGGTCCGGGTCGCCGACATGACAGGGCAACTCCGGCAGCGTCTCCTCGGGGGCCGTCAGGGTTGACATGTCCAATTCACCTGCTTCCTGGTCGGGTGGCTGTCTTTTTCAAAGATCCGGACCAGGTTGCGGGGTGGTGCCCCAAAAAATCTGGCCACGGATCCGGTGACTTCGGGTCCGTGGCCATCTGGCGGAGATCGGGCTACCTAGGTGGAACCCCAATCCACGGACGCGTCGGTCGCGGCGGCGCTGCGGCGCTTGAGCTGCAGCGCCCATGCGGCGGCGGCATGGAGGGTGCCACCGCGGCGCGCCGAACCGGCCGTAGCTACAGCGAACGCGTTTTTGCCGATCATCGCGGGCTCCCTCCTCTCGTCATCAGTGCATGGGAACTGCGGCTTTGAGAGTAAACGGTAGCAGCCCGGGGCCACAAGCGATTTTCTGACCTGCGGATTTGCCCGCCGGCCTCGGGCCGTGGCGTTCGATTGAGTGTGTAACCAGGGCGGCCGCCGGCGGGATATCGCCACCCTGGATGCACAGTCAACGCCGTAGACGCACACTCAACATTGCGGGCTAGCGGCGGGCGCGGACCAGCTCCAGCACGTCGGGCCCGAACTGCTCCAGCTTGCGCGCCCCGATGCCCGGGATGGCGACCAGCGCGGCCTCATCGGTGGGCAGCATTTCGGCGATCGCGGTCAACGTGTTGTCGGTGAACACCACATAGGCGGGCACCTTCATTTCGGTGGCGGTGCGGAGCCGCCAGTCCTTGAGCTGGGCCAGCAGCTCGGTGTCCACATCGACGGCGCAGGTTTCACAGCGGCGCAGCATGATGGCGGCCGGGGTGGTCAGCTCCCGGTTGCAGACCCGGCAGTTCCCGGCGGGGCCGCGGCTGCGGCGCCGACGGCTGGGCGCCGGCTCGCGCTCGGTCTGCGGGGCGATCCCGGACAGGAACCGCGACGGCTTGCGGCTGGCCCGGCCCCCCGGTGTCCGCGACAGCGCCCAGCTGAGCGCCAAATGCACGCGGGCGCGGGTGATTCCGACGTACAGCAGTCGACGTTCCTCCTCGACGGCCTCACTGTCGGGGCCGTGGGCCAGCGCGTGGCTGATCGGCAGGGTGCCGTCGGCCAGCCCGACCAAAAACACCGCGTCCCACTCCAGGCCCTTGGCGGCGTGCAGCGAGGCCAGCGTGACGCCCTGCACCACCGGGGGGTGCCGCGAGTCGGCGCGCATCCGCAGCTCGGCCAGCAGCCCGGGCAGGTCCAGGCCGGGCCGGGTCGCCACCTCGTCGTCGACCAACTGCACCAACGCGGTCAGCGCCTCCCAGCGCTCCCGGGCCCGCACCCCGGCCGGCGGCTGCGCGGTCAACCCGAGCGGCTCGAGCACCTCGCGCACCACCTCGGGCAGCTCGCCGTCCACCCCGCGTTCGGCGGCGCGTTGCAGCGCCAGCAGGGCCTGCCGGATCTCCTGGCGGGTGAAAAAGCCTTCGCCGCCGCGGACTTGGTAGGCGACGCCGGCCTCGGTCAGCGCCTCCTCGTAGACCTCGGACTGGGCGTTGATCCGGTACAGCACCGCGATCTCGGCCGGTTCGGTGCCGGCGTCGATGAGCCGGGCGATCTGTTTGGCCACCGCGGCGGCCTCGGCGACCTCGTCGGCGTGCTCGTGAAACGACGGCACCGGACCGGGGTCGCGCTGCCCGACCAGGTGCAGCTTGCTGCCCGCCACCCGGCCGCGGGCGGCGGCGATGACCCGGTTGGCCAGCGACACCACCTGCGGGGTGGAGCGGTAGTCGCGTTCCAGGCGCACCACGGTGGCGTCCGGGAAGCGCCGGGAGAAGTCCAGCAGGTAGCGCGGGGAGGCGCCGGTGAACGAGTAGACGGTCTGGTTGGCGTCGCCGACCACGGTCAGGTCGTCGCGATCGCCCAGCCACGCCGACAGCACCCGCTGCTGCAGCGGCGTGACGTCCTGGTACTCGTCGACGACAAAGCAGCGGTAGCGGTCCCGGAATTCTTCGGCGACGCCCGGATCGTTTTCGATCGCGGCGGCGGTGTGCAGCAGCAGGTCGTCGAAGTCGAGCAGCGCCACCTCACCGCCTGCCTTGAGCGCCTCGTACCCGGTGTACAGGCCGGCGACCTTCGCGGCGTCCAGCGGGATGTCGCGGCCGGCGGCGGCCACCGCGTCCGGGTACTGTTCGGGACCGATCAGCGACGCCTTGGCCCACTCGATTTCGCCGGCCACGTCGCGGACGTCGTCGCTGGACAGGTTCAGGCGGGCGCGGTTGGCGGCGCGGGCGACGGTGGCGAACTTGCTGTCCAGCAGTTGCCAGCTGGTGTTCCCCACCACCCGCGGCCAGAAGTACCGCAGCTGGCGGCGCGCGGCGGCGTGAAAGGTCAGGGCCTGCACCGCCCCGACCCGGGCGCCGGTTTGCGCGGCGGCGTCCAGCGCGCGCAACCGGCCCCGCATCTCCCCGGCCGCGCGCTGGGTGAACGTCACCGCCAGCACCTGACCGGCGGCGACGTGACCGGCCCCGACGAGCTGGGCGATGCGGTGGGTGATGGTCCGGGTCTTGCCGGTCCCGGCCCCGGCCAGCACGCACACCGGGCCGCGCGGCGCCAGCACGGCCTCACGCTGCTCGTCGTCCAGGCCGGCGATCAACGCGTCTTGGCTCACCGGCATGGGGTCCATCTTGGCAGCCGTGACCGACAGCACACCGGCGCGGGCATCATCGGCGGCGCCGTATAGGTTGAAGTACTTATGACCGTGAGCGATGCCCCGTTGACCATCTACTCGACCACCTGGTGCGGGTACTGCGTGCGCCTCAAGACCATGCTGAAGGCGTCCGGTATCTCCTATGACGAGATCAACATCGAGCAGGACCCCGCCGCGGCGGCGTTCGTGGAATCCGCTAACGGCGGCAATCAGACGGTTCCGACGGTCAAGTTCGCCGACGGCTCGACGATGACCAATCCCAGCGCCAAAGAGGTCAAGGCCAAGCTCGCCGAGCTCGGCGGCTAGCCCACTGCCGCCGGTACTGAGCCATCCGTCACCGTAAGGTAAGTACGGCGCGAGCCGGCATATCGGGAGGTGCGGGGTGGATGAGGTGTTCGGCCGCTACCGGCTGCGCGGCCTGCTCGGCGCCGGCGGCATGGGGCAGGTGTTTCGGGCCTACGACACCGAGTTGCATCGCGAGGTAGCCATCAAGGTGCTGCCGCCGCAGGCCAGCACCGACCCGACATTCGAACAGCGGTTTCGCCGCGAGGCTCGTACGGCCGCTGGACTCGACGAACCCCACGTGGTGCCGATCCATGATTCTGGGGAGATCGACGGCCGGCTGTTCATCGCGATGCGGCTGATCAACGGCACCGATGTGGCGACCCTGTTGACCCGGCACGGACCGATGCGTCCTGACCAGGCCGTCAGCATCGTCGAGCAGGCCGCCGCGGCGCTGGATGCCGCGCACGAGGCCGGATTGGTGCACCGCGACGTCAAACCCGCCAACCTGTTGGTCACGCCCAAGAACTTCGTTTACCTGATCGACTTCGGGATTGCCCGCGCACCTGGTGAAACCAAGTTGACCAGTACCGGTGCAGCGATCGGCACGGTGGCCTATATGGCGCCGGAACGTTTCACCACGGGGGTCGCCGACAAACGCGCCGACGTCTACGCCCTGGCGTGTGTGCTGCATGAATGCCTCACTGGCTCAACACCGTATCCGGTCGCCAGCGTCGAACAGCAGATGTTCGCCCACGTCAACGGGCCACCGCCACGGCCCAGCGTGATCCGGCCCGGTGTTCCGCCGGTGTTCGATGACGTCGTCGCCACCGGTATGGCGGCCGATCCCGAACGGCGGTACCAAAATGCGGGGGATCTGGCTGCCGCCGCACGACGCGCCGTCGAGAGCACCCCAGCACCCAGCGCACCGGCGGTAAGTACTCCGGCAACAGTATCCACCCAACAATCCATAGCGGGCACAGCGGCCGCACCGCATCACAACTACGGGGCCGCAGGCAACTTCACCGCAGAGCCGACGGCACTGGCGCCCACCCAATCGGCGGCCCTACCGCCAGTTCCGCGACCCACCCGCCGCTCCCGGCGACGCTGGATCATCACACTCACCGGCGCGATGATCCTCGCCGTGGCAGCTGCCACCGCAATCATCTTCTGGGGCAATCATCGGGAGGATCCGGCCGTGGCCGTCGACCCCACCATCCACGTCGGCAAGAGCCCGTATGGGGTGGCCGTAGACTCCACCACCCACACCGCGTACGTGACTAGTTACGACGACGGCACGGTGTCGGTGATCGACACCAACAACAACACCGTCACCACCACCATCCACGTCGGCTACGAACCGCGTGGAGTGGCCGTCGACGCCACCACCCACACCGCCTACGTCACCAACCGCGGCGACAGCACCGTGTCGGTCATCAACACCACCAACAACACCGTCACCACGACCATCCACGTGGGCACGTACCCAGAGAGAGTGGCGGTAGACCCCACCACCCACAACGCCTACGTCACTTGGGGTCCCGTGTCGGTGATCGACACCAACAACAACACCGTCACCACCACCGTTTACGTCGGCGACGAACCGCGTGGAGTGGCCGTCGACGCCACCACCCACACCGCCTACGTCACCAACCGCGGCGACAGCACCGTGTCGGTCATCAACACCACCAACAACACCGTCACCGCCACCATCGATGTCGGTACGTCCCCGGAGAGGGTGGCCGTAGAACCCACCACCCACGCCGCCTACGTGACTAACCTGAACGACGGAACAGTGTCGGTCATCGACACCACCAACAACACCGTCACTACCACCATCAGGGTCGGCAGGTCGCCGACTGGGGTGGCCGTCGATGCCACCACCCCCACTGCCTACGTGATTAACGCCGGCGACGGCACCGTGTCGGTCATCGACACCAGCACGAATACTGTCATCAACACTGTGGCAGCCGGCAAACAACCGGACGACGTGGCGGTCGATACCACCACCCACACCGCCTATGTCACAAACGCTGGCGGCGGCACCGTCTCGGTGATCACCCGCTGAAGTCGCGACCGCCAAGCGCGAACCAGGTGTCGCATTCGCCGCCGAGCGTGACAGGAATGTCGCGCTCGGCTAGCGGTGGCTGGCGCTAAAGCTACAGCGCCGCCCAGGATTCGATGATCACCCGGGCAATCGAAATCGAGCCGGGCAGCAGCAGTTTCGCGTCCGAGTCGCTGCTCCAGTCGCCGGCATCGAGAGCGGCGCGCACCTCGTCGCGGGTGAACCACGCCGCCTCGGCGATCTCGCCGTCGGTGAACGCGAACTCCTGATCCGGGTCGCCGACGGCATGAAAGCCCACCATCAGCGACCGCGGGAACGGCCACGGCTGGCTGCCCAGATAGCGCACCTGGGACACGTCGAGGCCGATCTCCTCGCGGATCTCGCGGACCACGCAGCTTTCGAACGACTCCCCGGCCTCGACGAACCCGGCCAACAGCGAGAACAGCCGCTGCGGCCACACCGCCTGGCGGGCCAGCACCGCCCGGTTGCCGCCGTCGTGCACCAGGCAGATCACCGCCGGATCGATGCGCGGGAACTCCTCGTGGCCGGTGACCGGGTTGATCCGCGCCCAGCCGCCGCGCACCGGTTTGGTCGGTGACCCGTCGACCGCCGAAAACCGTGCCCCGTCATGCCAGTTCAGCAGCGCGGTGGCCGACGACACCAGCTGCGCGCTGACGTCGTCGAAGAGCTGCCCGGCCCGGCGCAGGTCGAGCACCTCGGCGTCCCCGTCGTCGGGGGCTTGCAACGCACCACGGATCGCCCAGACATGCCGGCCGTCTTCGATGCGGCCCAAAAACACCGCGTCCGCCGGCGGGGCCTCACCCAACGCGCTGGCCTTGCCGAGCACCACCCGGCCGTCGGCGACCAGCACCTGGTTGCGGGAGTCCACCCGCAGCAGCGCGGCCTCGGCCCATCCGGCGGTGGCGGCGTCCACATCGGTGCGCAGCTGATCGGCGCGGTCGGCGCCGACCCGGGACAACAGCGGGACCTCGCGCAGCTGAAAATCCATGGCTACTTGCCCACGTTGCGGATGTAGAGCAGCCGGTCGCTGGACTCGACGGCGTCCACCTCGGGGGCATCGACGCGCAGCAGCCGCCCGTCGCGGACCACCCCCAACACGATGTCGGACAGGTGCCGCGGCGACCCGCCGACCTCGGTCTGCTCGACTTCGCGTTCGGCGATGGCGAATCCGGCGTCCGGGGTCAGCAGATCCTCGATCATCTCCACCACGCTGGGGGTGGTGGTGGCGATGCCCAGCAGCCGGCCGGCGGTCTCCGAGGACACCACCACCGAATCCGCCCCCGATTGCCGCAGCAGGTGCTGGTTTTCGGCTTCCTGGATCGACGCCACGATCTTGGCCTTGGGTGCGATCTCGCGGGCGGTCAGGGTGACCAGCACCGCGGTGTCGTCGCGGCCGGTGGCCACGATGATCGAGGCCGCGTGCTGCGCCCCGGCCAGCCGCAGCACGTCGGACTTGGTGGCGTTGCCGTGCACGGTCACCAGCCCGGCGGTCGCCGCATGATCCAGCGCGGCCTGGTCGGTGTCGACGACGACGATTTCGCCGACGGGCACCTCATCGCCCACCATGGCGGCGATCGCCGTCTTGCCCTTGGTGCCGTAGCCGACGACGACGGTGTGGTTGCGCACTCTTCTCCTCCAGCGCTGGATCTTCAGTGCCTGCCGGGACGTTTCGGTGACCACCTCGACCGTGGTGCCGACCAACAGGATCAGGAACGCGATCCGCAGCGGGGTGATCACCAAGACGTTGATGGTGCGGGCGAACTCGGAAATCGGGGTGATGTCGCCGTACCCGGTCGTGGACAGCGTCACCGCCGAGTAGTACAGGCAGTCCAGGAACGTCAGCGGTTCGCCCCGCACGTCCTGGTATCCGGTCCGGTCGGCGTAGACGATCACGCTCGAGGCGAACAGCGCCACCACGGCCATCACCACGCGGCGGGCCACGATGCCGGCGGGGCTGGTTTGCCCCTGCGGGACGCGCAGCACGCCGACCAGCGCGTAGGCGGGCTGGGCGGTCAGCGTCTCGTCAAGACCACGCAGCCGCCGCCAGCTAGCTTTGGCCACGACGCTCCATCATCGCCCGGGTGCGCACACGCACAATGTAACCATGACAACACCGTCTCCTGCATCGCCAAGCGCTGCCCGTCAAACCCCGGCCTACCGGCTCGCCGCGCTGCTGCTCGGCATGGGCTCGCTGCACTTTGTGGCTCCCAAACCGTTCGACACGATCATCCCCGCCGAGCTGCCGGGCAGCCCCCGCGTCTACACCTACGCGTCGGGGGTGGCCGAGCTCGGCGTCGGGGCGTTGCTGCTGGCGCCGCGGACCCGCCGGCTGGGCGCGCTGGCCGCGGTCGCGCTGTTCGTCGGCGTGTTCCCGGGCAACCTCAACATGGTCCGGTTGTGGTGGGACAAGCCGTGGCCGATGCAGATCGCCGCGATCGCCCGGCTGCCGCTGCAGATCCCGATGATCACCGCGGCGCTGCGGGTCAGGCGGAACGCCTAACCGGGTCCAGCAGCGCGGCCAGTGCGTCGGGATCCGGCAGCACCTCGGGGACGACGGTGGTGCCGGTGCGCACGTAGTGAAACGCGGTGCGCACCGCCGATTCCGGGCAGCCGGCGATCGCCGCCCAGGCCAGCCGGTACACCCCCAGCTGGACGGCGGCCTGGGCGGCCGCCTCCGGCCCGGCCGGCGGGTCCCCGGTCTTCCAGTCCACCACGGTGAAGCCGCCGTCGGGCTCGGCGAACACCGCGTCGATGCGGCCCCGCACCACGGTGTCGGCCAGCGCCATCTCGAACGGCACCTCCACCGCGACCGGGCTGCGCAACGCCCACGCCGACGCGTGGAACGCCGCCTGCAGCCCGGCCAGCTGCTCGGCGTCGGCTTGGGCGACGTCGCCGTCGGCGGCGCCGGGCAAATCGACGAGATCGAACAGCCGCTCGGCGCCGTAGAACCGCTGCACCCAGTCGTGAAACGCGCTGCCCAGCTGGGCATGCGGATCCGGTCGGGTGGGCAGCCGGCGGGCCAGCCGAGCCCGCGCGCCGTCTGGGTCGCGGCTCAGGTCGACCAGGTTGCTCACCGAGACCTGGCCCGGCAGGGCGGGGTCGGGCGCCGCGGCGGCACGGGCCCGTTCGGCCAGCAGCGCGTCGACGTCGGCCGCCCAGCCGGCCGGATCACCCGCCGGCGCGGTCAGCTCACCGGTCATCGCGGCGGCGACCAGCGCCGCGCCGGCCTCCACGTCGGTGCGCCGCGCCGCCAGCGGGTCGGCGGGCCACATCGCTTCGGTCGCCGTGTCGCGCAGCGGGTTTGGTTCCCCGTCGGCCGGCGTCGGCGCCCACTGGTCGACCACGCCGCAGGCCTGACCGGCCGCGGCCGCACCGTCCAGCACATCTTTGAGCTCGGCCAGGAACTCCGACGGGCCGCGCGGTTTGGCGCCGGTGGCGCCCCAGTGATAGCCGGACAGCAGCAGGGTGTCCTCGGCCCGGGTGATGGCCACGTACAGCAGCCGGCGCTCCTCGTCGACGCGCCGCTGATCCAACTGGCGCCGGTGCGCATAAATCTTGTCGGACAGATGTTTTCGGTCGGTGACATCGGAGACGTCGAGCACCGGCACGCCGTGCGCGCCCAGCAGCGCCCGGTCGCCGCGCAGCAGCGGCGGCAACTCGGCGGCGTCGGTGAGCCAGCTGCTGCGCGACGCGGTGGACGGGAACACCCGTTGCACCAGGTGCGGCACCGCCACCACCTGCCACTCCAAGCCCTTGGCGGCGTGCACAGTGAGCACCTGCACCCGGTCGGCCGCGACCGCCGACGGCGCGGGCGCCAGCCCGTTTTCCACCACCGCGGCCGCATCCAGGTAGGCCAGCAGTCCCGCCACAGTGGCCGGCGCCCGGGTGCCGCCGGACCGTTCGGCGTAGCCGGCGACGACGTCGGAGAACGCGTCGAGGTGCTCGGCGCCGGTCCGGTCACCGCCGGCCCCGGCGGCCGCGCGCGCCTCGGCCTCCACCCCCAGCACCCGGCGCACCTCGGCGACCAGGTCGGGCAGCGGATGCGACAGATGGGCGCGCAGCGCGGCCAGCTCATCGGCCAGCGCGACCAGCCGCTGGTAGCCGACCGGCGAATACCGGTGCGCCGGACCCGGATCGGCCAGCGCGTCGGCCAGGCAGGCGGTGTCGGCGTCCGGATCGGCCTGGGCGGCCACCTCCTCGGCGGAGACGGCGCCGCGCGGGGCGTCGCCCAGTTCGACCGCGCGGCGCCACAGCGCGGCGAGGTCGGCCGCACCCAGCCGCCACCGCGGACCGGTCAGCACCCGGATGGCCGCCGCCCCGGCGGTCGGGTCGGCGACCAGCCGCAGCATCGCCACCACGTCGGCCACCTCGGGCACCGACAGCAGCCCGGCCAGCCCCACCACCTCCACCGGGACGCCGCGCGCGGCGATCGCCGCCGCCATCGGCGCGGCGTCGGCGTTACGGCGCACCAGCACCGCGGCGGTCGGCGGGGCCGCGCCGTCCGCCGCCGCCTGCCGGTACCGGCGCTGCAGCTGCTCGGCCACCCAGTCGCGTTCGGCGACGACGTCGGGCAGCAGCGCGGCGCGCACGGTGCCGGCCGGCGCGTCCGGCCGCGGCCGCAGGGGGCGCACCGCCACCGAGCGCCGCCGCGCCTCCGCCGAGACCGCGTTCGCCACCTGCAGCGCCTCCGGCGGGTTGCGCCAGCTGGTGCGCAACTCCAACGTCGGCGCCGGGGTGCCGTCCGAGCGGGGGAAGTCGGTGGCGAACCGGGGCAGGTTGGTCGCCGAGGCGCCGCGCCACCCGTAGATCGACTGGATCGGGTCACCGACCGCGGTCAACGCCAGCGCGTCGTCGGCGCCGCCGCCGAACAGCGCCGACAACGCGATGCGTTGGGCGTGCCCGGTGTCCTGGTACTCATCGAGCAGCACCACCCGGTAGCTGGCCCGCAGCTGCTCGCCGACGGCGGGAAACGTCGCGGCCAGCCGGGCGGCGGTGGCCATCTGCGCGCCGAAGTCCATCACCTTGTCCGTCCGCATCCGGGCGTGCAGCGCGTCGATCAGCGGCACCAGTTCGGCGCGTTCGGTCTGGGTGTTCAGCAGCCGCAGCAGCCACTGGCTGGGGCCGGTGTCGCGCTGGTAGCGCCCGGCCGGCAGGGTGTGGATCAGCTGGTCCAGCTCGCGGTGGGTGTCGGCCAGCGCGGCGGTGTCCACCAGATGCTCGGCCAGCTGCCCGGATAACCGCAGCAGCATCGAGGTGACCGCGGCCGGGTCCTTGTCGGTGTGCAGCTCCCCGGGATAGTCGTTGACCACGTCGAACGCCAGCTGCCACAGCTCGGTTTCGCTGAGCAGCCGGGTGTCGGGCTCGATGCCGCACAGCAGCCCGTGTTCCCGCAGCAGCGCGCCGGCGAAGGCGTGGTAGGTGCTGACCGTGGGGATGCCGGCGTCCTCCCCGACCGCGGCCACCAGGCCGGCGCCGGCCAACCGGGCCAACCGGGAGCGGACCCGGCGCAGCAGCTGCCCGGCGGCCTTGCGGGTGAAGGTCAGCCCCAGCACCTGGCCCGGGTCGGCGTAACCGTTGGCGACCAGCCACACCACCCGGGCGGCCATCGTCTCGGTTTTGCCCGCACCGGCGCCGGCGATGACCACCAGCGGGCCCGGCGGCGCGGCGATCACCGCGGCCTGCTCGGCGGTGGGCTGATGCAGGCCCAGGGCCGCCGCCAGATCGGCGGGACTATAGGTCGGTTTCATGGCGCCGCTCCTCCTCATCGCTGCGCTCTGCATCGTCGCTGGCGCGGCCTCATGCGCCGCTCCTTTCGGTGTGGGCCGGGCAGCTCGACCGGACCGGGCAGTGCCGGCAGCCGTCATTGACCCGGGCCACGAACGCCGGCCCGGCGGTCGCGGCCGCCGCCGACGCGACCCGGCTGCGCCATTCGTCGCGGGTCTGCGGGGTCAGCGGGTCCTGCTCGCGTTCGGTGGCGCCGGCCGCCCCGGGTTTGCCGAGGTAGACCAGCCGCGCCCCACCGGGCTCGTCGCCGTGCGGCACCAGACCCGCATCCACCGCCAGCTGGTACATCGCCAGCTGGGCGTGCCGCTGCGCGTCGTCCTTGGTGACCGGTGTTTTGCCGGTCTTGATGTCGACGATGACCAACCGGCCGGCGGCGTCGCGTTCGACCCGGTCCACCCGGCCGCGCAGCCGCACCCCGTCGACGACGCCGTCGATGTCGACCTCGACCCCGACCTCGGTCAGCTGGTAGCGGGTGGCGTCCCGCCACTGCAGGAAGGTCTGCAGCATGGCCCGGTGCCGGGCCAGCTCGTTGGCCGAATACCACTGCGACTCGAACGGCAGCCGACCCCACACCCGTTCCAGCGCGGCCACCAGGTGCCGCTCCCCCGTGCCCGGTTCGGCGATCAGCGCGTGCAGCACCGAGCCGATGGTGGAGCGCAGATCGCGGGCATCGGTGCCGCCGTGCCGTTCCACCAGCCAGCGCAGCGGGCAATCGGTCAAGGTCTGCAGCGTCGACGGCGACAGCGTCACCACGTGGTCGGGCCCGTGCCACAGCGGCTCGGCGGTGCTCACCGGGGTCATGCCGTACCAGTGGGCCGGGTCGGCGCCGGGCACCCCGCCCTGGGCCAGCCGCGCCAATTGTGTTGCCGCGCGGGCGCGGTCGGCGTCGGGAACCGCGTCCGGCGGGGCGCACACCACCGCGCGCAGCCGGCCCACCACCGCCGCGGCCGCCAACACTGGCGGGGCGACCACCGGCGCCGCGGCACCGTCCGCGCCGGTGTCCCAGTGCGCGAGTTCGGCAACGAACCCGGACGGGATTTCGTCGCCGCCGGCGGCCTCGCCGTCGACCGCGGTCACCAGCAGCCGGTGCCGGGCCCGGCCCATCGCCGCCACCAGCAGCCGCCGTTCCTCGGCCAGCAGCGGCGCCCGCGCGGACGCCTCGGCGCCCACCCCGTCCAGCAGATCGAGCAGCCGTTGAGTGTGCAGCACCCCGCCGCGCGGGACGGTGTTGGGCCACAGGCCCTCCTGCAGTCCGGCGATGACCACCACGTCCCATTCCCGCCCGAGTGCGGCGTGCGCGCTGAGCACGCTGACCGCCTCGGGCTGCGGCCCCGATTCGGTGCGCGGCGGCGCCAGCTGCAGCGCGGTGACGTGGTCGATCAGCCCGCGCAGCGAGGCGCCCGCGGTGCGGGACACGTACTGTTCGGTGAGGTCGAACAGCGCGGTCACCGCGTCGAGGTCGCGGCCGGCCTGGGCGCCGCCCGGCCCGCCGCGTTCGGTGGCCGCCAGCCAGCGCTGCTGCAGCCCGGACCGCTGCCAGGCCTGCCACAGCGTGTAGCGCGGGTCTCCCCCGGCGCGGTCGCTGGCGGCCGCGGCCGCCAGCACCGCGCGCACCCGACGCAGCGCCCCGGCCGACCGGGCCGGCAGCCGGTCGGGTTCATCCCCGCGCAGCGCGGCCACCAGCA
This sequence comes from Mycobacterium talmoniae, assembly GCF_001854525.1. Lineage (NCBI taxonomy): Bacteria > Bacillati > Actinomycetota > Actinomycetes > Mycobacteriales > Mycobacteriaceae > Mycobacterium > Mycobacterium talmoniae. Next base: position 309 of record NZ_MLQM01000027.1, on the reverse strand, counting down.
GCTCACCGAGGGATCCCGACGGCGGGCCGGGGTGCCCGCGGCGCAGCGCACGACGCAGTTGACGCAGCGCGATCGGGTCCACCCGCCCGATCGGACCGGTCAGCAGGCTCAGCGCGGCCTCCGCGGTCAGGCCGTCGACGGTCGCGGTCAGGACCGTGAGCAGCGCGGCCACCGCGGGCTGCTGCGGCAGCGGCCCGCCGCCGGCGGCGGCCCCCGGCGCCCCGGCGCGGGCCCGCGCCCCCGGGCACCCGGCCGCCGCCCCCGGCGCCGGGCCCGCGGGGCGCGCGCGGCGTGGGGACGGGCGGCGTG
>NZ_MLQM01000026.1:0-43452 GCF_001854525.1 Mycobacterium talmoniae | reverse complement strand
CCTCCCGCTCGCTCAGCGCATAAGAGGCCATCGCCTCCCCCGACGCCAACGACGGCAACACCTGCGCCTTAAGCTCCTGCGACCCGGACAAGATCAGGCCCATCGTGCCCAACTTGTTGACCGCCGGAATCAACGACGCCGACGCGTCCACCCGCGCCACCTCTTCGATCACAATGCACGCGGCCACCGAATCCGCGCCCTGACCCCCGTACTCCTCGGGCACATGCACCGCATTAAACCCCGACGCATTCAGCGCCGCTAAAGCTTCCTCGGGGAACCGGGCCCGCTCATCAACCTCCTTGGCATACGGCGCGATCTCCTTCTCCGCCAACGCCCGAATCGCCGCACGCAACTCCACGTGCTCGTCGGGCAGTGCAAACACATCAAACGACGGATTCCCGGGGTGGCTGGTCATCGCGGCTCCTCTGCGAATCATCGATTGCCTGCTCCGGAGACGGGTTGGTCCGCCGTGGCGTACATGGCGTCGATCTGGGCGGCGTAGCCCGTGGCGATTGGTTTGCGTTTAAGCTTGGCCGTCGGCGTCAGGTATGCGCTTCCGGGTTCCCAGGTGTCGGGCAGCACGGTGAATCGCTTGATCTGCTCGACTCGGGACAGCTTGCGGTTGGCGGCGGCGATCCCGGCCTCGATTTCCGCACGCACCATTGGGTCGTTGACTAGCTCCGACGCCGATTCCGAAAGCCCGTGTTTCTGGGCGAATGTCGCGATGGCGTCGGGGTCGAGTGTGATCAGCGCGGTGTTGTAGGGCCGGGCGTCACCGATCACCGCGACCGGCCCGGCCAGCGGGCAATTGGCGGCGATGGCGTTCTCGATGTTGGTCGGCGACATGTTCTTGCCGGCGGCGTTGATGATGAGTTCTTTCTTACGGTCGACGATGCGCAGGTGGCCGTCGGCGTCGATTTCGCCGATATCGCCGGTGTGCAGCCAGCCGTCGGACTCGATGGCCTCGGCGGTCTTCTCCGGGGCTTTGCGGTAACCGCGCATGATGTTCTTGCCGCGCAGCAGGACCTCGCCATCGGGTGCGAGGGTGACCTCGGTTCCCGGGACCGGGGTGCCCACGGTCCCGATCTTGATCCGCTCCGGGCGGTTTACGGTTGCCGCGGCCGTGCATTCGGTCATCCCGTATCCCTCGCACAGCGGGATACCCAGACCGAGAACGAACTCGTGAACCTCCGGCGGGATCGGTGCTGCGCCGGTGACGACGATGCGTAAGTGATCCATGCCCAACCGGGCGCGCACACTCGACAGCACCAGCCGGTCGGCGACCGCGTATTGCAGTTTATCGGCTAGCCCGCGTCCACGCCCCTCCGAAGCCGCGCGGACCTTGGCTTGGCCCACGCTGAACGCCCAGGCGGCAAGGGCTTGCTTGGCGGGTGACTCCGCGGCGAGGGCGGCCTCCAGGCCGGCCTTGGCTTTGATCCAGATCCGCGGCACGCCGATAAACACCGTCGGCCGGACTTCGGTCAACGCACCGAGCACGGCCTTGACGTCGTCGACGGTGGTGATCTGCAAGCCGTAGAGCAGGTTCTGGTAGTGCGTGAACCAGCGGTTCGCGCCATGCGCGTCGGGCAGATACGACACGCTGCGGTCGGCGAACCCGACCCCGCCGAATTCCTCGGTGATCCGGGCGTTTTCGATGAAGTTGGTGTGGGTGAGCTCGACCCCCTTCGGCGGGCCGGTGGTCCCGGAGGTGTAGACGATGGTGAGGACGTCGTCGGGTTGCACCGACCGCCACGACCCCTCGAAGTCGAAGCCGGACGCCGGGGACGCCTCCAGGTGGCCCAGCCCGATGGTGCCGTCGGGTGCGTCGTCGACGCAGACGATGTGCTCGACGCGGCCGCCCTGTGCGATGGCTGCGGAGATCTGTGGCAGGAACTGGCTTTCGCAGATCACCACCCGGTTGTCGGCGTTGTCGAACTGGTAGGACAGCACTTCGGGCGGGTTGGTGTTGTACACCGAAAACGGGGTGGCGCCGGTGTGCAGCACCGCCGTGTCGCACAGGTGGAATTCGGGCCGGTTGGTCATCATCAGCGTCACGGTGTCGCCGCGCCCGACGCCGAGCCCGGCCAGCCCAGCCGCGATCGCCTGCACCCGATCGCGGTACTGCCGCCACGTGATGGTGGTGGTGTCGCCGATCGTGCGCAGCGCAACCAGGTCTGGGAACTTGGCCGCGGTGGCCTGAAACGCCTCACACAGCGTGGCCGGGCGACCGGTGGTCGAACTCCCCATCGCAGACCTCCTAATTAGTCACGCGTGTTGTCTACAATACAGGCGTATTGTAGATGGGGCAAGGCCTGGGCGAACGATGCCGACCCAATGCGCCCACGGTGAGCTTGTCTGGGGTGAATCGAGCTAGGTGATGGGGTCGGCGGAAAGGACCCTTCCTCCCGTGTGCCGACGAACTCGCCGACGGCTACGGGCAACGCGTCACCGTCTCCGACCGCACGAGGTGGGGATGGTGCGCGTCGATCAACCGTCGACGGTGATGTGCAGCCGCGGCTTTGGGTCGTCGACCGAGGCGGCGACGCGCTCCCACACCGCATCGACCATCGGTTGCAACAGCAGCTCACCCATCTGCCGCACCAACACGGCCAGGATCTGGGTGGATTCGGGGCGTTTGGTGGAGGCGAGTCCGGATCCGCGCAGGGTGGCGACTTCGCGGCGGGTCAGGTCGATCAGCACATCGAGGAGGTGCATCCGGTCCTCGGAGGGCTCCAAGAGTGCCCGCCGCACGTAGTTCACTACGGGTGGGTTGTCGCGGAGCATGGCCGCCACGGCCTCGTCGCGTGCCGCCGCGACGCGCCGGGTGCCCCGCTCGGCGGGGACCTCGGCGAGCGCGTGGGCGAAATAGTCCACCACCAACTGGTCCACCGCGTCCCGCAAGCCGGCCTTGGTCTTGAAGTGGTGTTGTACCAGGCCCAGCGTCACCCCGGCTGCAGAAGCAATGTCGCGCAACGAGACTCGATCCTCACCGTATTGCGCATACAGGTCCAGGGCGGCGTTGCGGATTCGTGCTTTGGCGGTCAGGTCCTCATTGGTCGCCCGCGGATTCACCATGTCGCCTCCTCGCCGGCATTCTACTGGACCATAAAGTACCCTGTACGTCTGACCGGGTTGCGATACGGCCCGCATCGTTAGTGAAGGTTGGTGTCGCCACCTCGTCAGGCATCGAGACTGGTAGACCAGGCCGGCGTCACGGTCAAGAACGCAAGCCCGGATGTCCCTTGGCCAGCAACGGGACCAGTAGCCGGTTCGGGGTGAGCCGTCCCAGGACTGCGGCAAGCCGGTTAGCCAAACCTGGTATCACGACGATATGGCCCTTCGCCAGCGCATCGACCGCGGTGCGGGCCACCGTTTGGGGGCTGATCCATAGGAACGCCGGCAGCGCGGACTGGGCGTCTTGCTTCGAAATGCCTGCGGCCTCACCGAAGCCGGTGTCCACCGGCCCGGGGCAAAGCACCGTTGCGGTCACACCGGTGCCGGACAGTTCGCCGCACAGGCCCTGGGTGTATGACAGCACGAAGGCTTTGCAGGCTCCATAGCCCGCCTGGCCAGGTAGCGGTTGGAAGGCGCCGGTGGAGGCGACGTTGAGGACGGCGCCGCGGCCTCGTTCGACCATGCCCGGCAGAAACCGGGTGCACAGGTCTGCCACCGCGATCACATCTACCTCGATCATGTGCATCTCGCCGGCGGGGTCGGCTGCGGCCACAGGCCCAAGCGTCGACAGGCCCGCGTTGTTGACCAGGATATCGGTGGTTAGGCCGAGTGCCGCCACCCGGTTGGGCAGGTCTGCCCGCGCGGCCCGGTTGGACAGGTCCATGGCGATCACGGCCGCTTGTCCCCCCGACCGGGAGATGTCGGCGGCCAACTCCTCCAGCCTGTCGGCGCGACGCGCGACCAGGGTGACGTGGTGCCCGCGGGCAGCGAATTCCCGAGCGAGTTCGTAGCCGATCCCCGACGAGGCGCCGGTGACAACCGCGGTGCGGCCCGGGCCTGGGGCAGGAAGACCCATCGGCGTGCCTTACCCGCAAACGATTCGCTCTATGCGAGCCAGTGTCGCGGCCATATTCCGTCGCGTCGCTGCACGCTGTGGCCGCACCATCCACTTGGTCAGCGCCGACTCCTTTGAGATGTCCCAGGTTTCCTGCACCAGTGTGCCCCCGTCGACGGGTTGGAGTTCATAACGCCAGATCCGACCGCCGACGTATCGGCCCAAGGCCGTTGGGCCGCGGGTCTGCCAGGCAAGGCGGCGGTTCTCTTGGTACTCGATCACGGTGCTGATCATCGCGTACGGCAAGCCCTTGCGCATCGACATCCCGAACCGGCTACCCAGAGTCAGGCGGGTGGTGGGCCCGCGCACCCCGCGAACCGCGCCCGAGCCGTCGAATTCACAGTGTCGGGCCGGATCTGTCAGGAGAGCAAATATTCTGTCCGCGGGTGCCGCGATGATGCGCTCCGCAGACTCCACGTCCGGTGTTCCAGGCACAACGCTATGGCCGCACTTGTGGACTAGCCGCTGCTTCGTCGATCAAGTCGACCACGGCCGTGGGTTGCGAGGCCAACGAGGCGTGGCTGGCGTCGAGTTCGATCACCTTTTGTGGGTTCATTCTCCTGGCCATCCGTCTTTCATTGTCCGGGTTGATCATCCGATCTTGGGTGGACACCTGATACCAGACCGGCTTGGTCTTCCAGGCCGGGGTTGTGATCGCATCACCGAAAGTCGATGCCAGGGGCGCCTTTTGGGTAATCGCCATCACCAAGGCCTCATCGGCGGGCAGATCCTGGCAAAAGCTTTCGTGGTATTTGTCCGCCTTGATCCACAGATAGCCGTCGGAGTCGGGAGCGAGGTTGTCGAACGCCGCTGGCGGCAGATCCTGGCTGATTCCGCCCGGGCTCTCCCCGGCGTCCGGGGCGAACGCGGCGACGTACACCAACCCGACCACGTTGGGCAGGTCGCCCGCCTCGGTGATGACCGCGCCGCCGTAGGAGTGGCCGACCAGCAGCACCGGGCCGTCGATCTGTTGGATCATCTTGCGGGTGCGTGCGGTGTCGTCGGCCAGCGACGTCAGTGGCATCTCCACCGCGTGGAGTTTGTCGTAGCCGCGCTGGTTCAATGCGACGATCACCTTCGCCCAATGCGCGGCACCGCCCCAGAATCCGTGAACCAGAACGATGGCTGGTTTGTCAGACACCGTGCTCTCCTCTCATCGGTTCGCCGGCAGCCGTGTTGTCGGCGTGGTCGGGCTCGTCCAAGCACGCGCGAATGAATCGGACGATGGTGGCGAATGCGGCCTTGCTTTCCGGGAGGAACGGCAACAACGCCGGGAAGGCGTGGAGTTGGTTCGGCCAGATCTTCAGGGTGGCCGGCCGTCCGATCGCCGTCAGGGCGGCGTACATGCGTTCGGCGTCGCAGCGCAGCAGTTCCGACTCGGCCGCGACGATGAGCACGGGCGGCAGCGTTTCGAGCGGGCCGTTGAGCGGCGACAGCTCATCGTTCAACGACGGCGGTGGTCCGACGCAGTCGATGATCGATGCCACCACCGCGGCCCCGACAAATGGATCGCGAGACGCGTTCGCGTGCGCCGTGCGGGCCGCGCCGTCCAGCTCGAGCAGGGGGGAGATGCCGACGACGCCGGCGGGCGCGGGAAGCCCCTCGGCTGCTGCCCTCAGCGCGGTTGCGAACGCCAGGAATCCGCCGGCGGAATCTCCTACGCACACCACCGGCCCGGCGCCCTGGGCGAGCAGCCACCGGTAGGCGGTGACGCAGTCGTCGATCGACTCGGCGATCGTGCAGTCGGGGTGCTGGCGGTAGTCGACATGCACGACCGGACGGTGTGCGCGACGAGCAAGGGTCGCGGCCACATGCAGGTGGGAGTCGAGGCTACCCATGAAGAAGCCGCCACCGTGGAAGTAGAGGATGGCGCCGTCGCGCAGCCGCGCGCTGCAGTCGGCGATCTGCAGGGTCTCGACCGTGACGCCGTCGGCGACGGCGTGGCGGGTGACGGACAATCCGGGAAACGGGCGCCGTCGTTGCAAGCGCGCGAGGGTATTGATCCGCCGCCCCACGGTGGCGCTGCGCACCGAGAATGGCACGTCTTTGTCGGCGGCGATGATGCGCCGCATGAGCGGGGGCAGCATGCAGGTCGCGGCGGCGTACGAGATCCGCGCCCGGATGCTGCTGCGGGTGGTTGGCCATGCCCCCGTCGGCAACGCCATGGCTGTGCCTCCCATCGACGGGCCTACCTGCCGGCCTCGTTGACCTGCCCGAGGGCTTGATCGCCCTGCCGGTATGATCGTATAGTACACGATATTAGCGTACAGCGCATGCATTGATCCAGCGCTCACCTGCACAGATCGTGCTCCGCCTGATGCCATCGCCGCTTTCTGGAGGTCGCGACACTTGACTGCGAACGCGCCCGTCGTGCTGGTGACCGGCGGCAACCGCGGATTGGGATTTGCTACGGTTCGTGCATTAAATGCAGCCGGCGCCCGGGTGATCATCGGTGCGCGCGAGCGGAAGTCGGGTCTGGACGCGGTAGCCCGGCTAGCTGACGACGGGTTGGTGGCAGAGTCGGTCGTTATCGATGTCAGCTCCGACGTCAGTGTTGCCGAGGCCGCGGCCGAGATCGGCAGGACACATGGGTCACTCGACATTCTCGTGAACAATGCGGGTGTTCTGCTCGATCCAGTGGACGACACTGTCGAAGCCATGCTGGATCCAGATGTTCTGCGGGAAACCTTGGAGATCAACACTGTTGGACCGGCGAGGGTGACCAGATACTTGCTTTCGCTGCTGGGCGCGGGTGCCCGCATCTTCAATCTATCGAGTGCGACCGCGTCGTTTGCCACTCTCGATCATTCCAGTGTTGCCGCCGATGAGGTGATGCTGGCCTATCGGATGTCGAAAAGCGCGCTCAACACCTTTACGGTTTTGCTGTCGAAGCTGTTGGCTGACCGCCAGATTGCCGTCAACGCGATCAACCCCGGCTGGTCGCGAACCGACATGAACCCCAGATCCCGCGTCCTGGCTCCACTTTCGCCGGAACAGGCAGGGCGTCACGTCGCGGCACTCATTCTCGCCGCCGAGGTACCCACTGGACAGTGGTTATCCGCTCATGGCATGACTCCGTGGTGACGGATGCAAGAGATTTCTCCGGCGTGTATCTCTGTTGCGCCGATGTAGTCCGTGGCACGCCCAACCAGCGTCAATTCGCCGTCGGCGCTGAGCATGCCGACGTCGGCGGTGTCAAACCATTCACCGAACCCTTGAGCTGGCCGTGCCTTCCAGTAGCCGTCGGGTAGCCGTACCGACAGCCGGAAGCTCGCGTCAAAGCACGGTGTCGGCGAGTCGCTCGAGTTGATCGAGCCGGGCGGTGCTGGGATGAAACAGCAGCCGGTCGAAGCCGAGATCGCCGAAGGCGCGGACGGTGTCGGCGGCGTCGGCGGGGGCGGTCAGCATGTCAGCGACGACGACGTCGGCGAACTGGGGGGTGTCGCCGTAGTAGCTGCGCAAATGTGCGTGTCCGGCCTGGATAGCGTCGGCGTCGCCGAAGGCGAAGTTCACGCACGCCTGTAGCACGGGCGTGCCGTCGCGACTGGCTTCGCGCCACACCGCCCGCACCCGCTCGGCGAAGTCGGACAGGCCCGGATAGTCGCGCACCGCACCCCCCGCCCAGCCGTCGCCCCACTGGGCCGTGCGCCGCAGGGTCGCCGTCGACATGCCACCGAACAGCATCGGGATCCGCACCGGGGTGGCGCACAACGCCCGCTTGCCGGCGGCCACCTCGCCGGACCACTCCCGGCGCAGCAGCGGCACGGTCTGGTCGAAAACCTGGCCTCGCCGACCGAAATCGACGCCGGACGCGGCGAAATCGTCGGCGCGCCCGCCCGCACCCAGACCCACCGTGAGCCGGCCACCGGAAATATCCGCGAGGCTGCCGAGCCGTTTGGCCAACAGTGCCGCCGGGTAGGCCGGCGCCAGCAGGATGTTCGTCACCAAGCCGATCCGTTGCGTGGCGCCCGCGGCGACCGACAGGCTCACGATCGGGTCCTGACAGGGATACACGATCCTGTCGATCGTGGCCAGGTCGGCGAAACCACGCTGCTCGGCGCGGCGCGCCCACTCACCGATGATCGACCCGGGCGCGTGAGCGATGTGGTTAGGCAGACCCACGCCGATTCGCATCACGTTGTCCTCTCGGTTCCTCGTGGATGGTCCTCTGACTCGCCGTTGCTCTCGCGTGAGCACTCAAACCTCTGGCGAGATTCGCGGCTGCGCCGAGCGGGATCCCAATACAATCGCAATATTACCATTGCATGTGTATTGTTTTCAGCCTGAAGTAGACACCTGCGGCATGCCAACGCTGCAGCGGGAACGCCAGACGTCCACGGCGGCCCGGCCCCAAGTGGCCAACGAGGAGAGACCGCGATGACGCGAGCAGTGATGCGGGCCATGCAGGCCCAGCGGGCTAACGCGGCGTTTGGATCCAGTACCGCCCAAGCCGACCTGCTTTCGGGCCTGGCGCCCAACGGCAAGCTGAGCATCCTGGCCAACGACCAAACCCCGTTGCCGGTCGCGACCGACCAACTGGTGTTCGCCCGCCGGCAGCTCGGCGGGTGGTACAGCGGACACGCTGCGGACAGCGAGGACGCCCTGAACTTCGCCGTGCTCAAGGGAATCAGCCCGCTGGTGCAGACCTTCCCGCTTCGCGACGCCGAACGTGCCTTCGCCGAGCGCGTCACGATGCGCGCGGTCCTAACAGCCGAACCGTGACTAGCTCGTGGGCTGCCTCGGGGCTGCTGCGGCTCCAGGGTAGAGGCGAAACCCGTAGTCCTTCGGATAAGGAGTGTGATTCGAGATGGCCGCCGGATCGTTGCCTCAAGGCGCGGCGGGGTTGTTTGCCGACCCCGTTATTGCGTCCGACGACATCACTGTCACCACCGATGACGGCGCGTCGTTGCATGTGCGCTGCTCCGGCTCGCCGGAGGCCCCGCACATTGTGCTGATACACGGTTTCGCGGCCCGCATCGAGTACTGGAATCCGCAGATCAACGCGCTTGCCGAAAAGTACCGGATCATCGCCTACGACCAGCGGCTCAGCGGCCGCAGCGTGCCGGGCAGGCGCGCCACGCGACCCGAGGTGCTGGGCGACGATTTGGCGGCGGTCCTGGCAGCGACGATCCCGACCGGTCGCACCGCCGTTATCGTCGGGCATAGTTTCGGTGGCATCACGGTGATGGCCTGGGCGATGCGGCACCCGGAGCAGGTGCGTCGTTACGCCCGTGCGGTTTTGCTGGCGAACACCGTTGCCGAGCGGTGCGAGTCCTACATCGCGGTCCTCCCGTTTCCGGGACGCTTCCTGGTGGTCCGCCGATTGCTGTGCGGGGCCGTCGTCCTGCTGCCGCCACTGGCCGTTTACCGTCGGCTGTTTCAAGCCGCTGTGTTGTCGCGCGCCGCATCGCGAGAAGCTGTCGCCTTCACCGAGGCGGTGGTGAAGGCCTGCCCGGCGCGGGCTCGCCTCGACTGGTGGCGGGCCCTGGTGCGTCTCGACGTGACCGCAGGGCTGGCGAACCTTTCCGTGCCGACGACGGTGCTCACCGCTGACCGCGATCGGCTGACACCACCCCCGGCATCCGAGCCGATCGTGGCCGCGCTTTGCGCCCGCGGCGCGCTCGATCGGCAGGTGATGCTCAGCGGGGTCGGGCACTGCTCGAACATCGAGGACCCGCGGCGGTTCAATGCCGAGATCGCCCGACTGGTGCAACTGTCGAACGACCGCACGAAGGCCAGCTGACTCCGAAACACCGTTCACGCGGTCCGTGGTGCGGCCGTCGCACGACGGAATGCGGTTGACTTTACATCTGACTCCTGTACGATACATTTGTATCGTCATCGGAATGGGAGATCGTCATGGCGCAGCCGCTCAACGGGGTTTTCGTTGTGTCGCTGGCGATCAATCTGCCGGGTCCGTTGGCTGCCGCGCGGCTCGCCGAACTCGGCGCGCTGGTGACCAAGGTGGAACCGCCCGGCGGCGACCCGCTGGCCGCGGCGGCCCCCGACTGGTACGAGCACCTGGCTGCGCGGCAGCGGATACTGACGCTGGACATCAAGGACGTCGGGGATCGGGCCAAGCTGGACGACTTGTTGTCGGCGGCAGATCTGCTGATCACGTCGATGCGGCCGTCGGCGCTGGCCCGGCTGGGACTGACTGCCCCGCACGAGACGTTCCCGCAGCTCTCGTTGATCGAGATCGTCGGGCACGACGGCGACCGGGCCGAGGTACCCGGTCACGACCTGAACTATCAGGCTGTGCACGGCACCCTGACGCCGCCGCACATGCCGAAGGTGCCGATCGCCGACATGCTGGGCGCCGAACGCGCGGTGTCGGTGGCGCTGGCCGCGCTCATTGCGCGCGAGCGGTTGGGCGGCGGGCAGGCGTACCGGGTGGTGTTGGAGGAGGCCGCCGCCCGCGCCGGCGACGCGGTGCGGTACCGGCTGATGGGGGAGGGCGCGGCGCTGGGGGGCGCCTTCCCGGGCTATGGCATCTATGAATGCGCCGACGGGTATGTCGCCCTGGGGGCGATCGAGCCGCACTTCTTCACGCGCACACTCACGGCGTTCGGTGCCGACGGGACGCACGAAAGCCTGCGCGCGGCGTTCGCCGTCAAGACCACCGCGGAGCTGGAAGACATTGCGCAGCACCTGGATATCCCCCTGAACAAAGTGAGGTAGACATGTCCGAACTATTCCCCGACTACCGCGCGACGTGGGAGACCGACGCCCACCGCGACCTGCGCAAGCACGCCGCGGAGTTCCTGCGTAAGGAGTCCACGCCCAACCAGGAGCGGTGGGCCGCCCAGCACGCCGTCGACCGCGAATTCTGGAACAAGCTCGGCGACGCCGGTCTGCTCGGCCTGGACCTTCCGGAGGAATACGGCGGCGCCGGCGGCGATTTCGGATTCTCCGCGGTGGTCGCCGAAGAACTCGCTTTGGCGCACGACACGTCCACCGGTTGGATCGTGCACTCACCGATCGTCGCGCACTACATCAACACCTACGCCAACGACGAACAGCGGCAACGCTGGCTGCCGGGCATCATCAACGGCGAGAAGGTGCTGGCGATCGCGATGACCGAACCGGGCACCGGGTCGGACCTGCAGGCGGTCAAGACGACCGCAATCCGCGACGGCGACCACTACGTGATCAACGGCTCCAAGACATTCATCTCCAACGGCACCCACTGTGACCTCTTGGTGATCGTGGCCAAGACCGACCCGAGCCAGGGCGCCGCCGGCGTATCGTTGATCGTGGCCGAAACCGACGAGAAACTAAAGGGTTTCGAACGCGGCCGGGTGCTGGAGAAGGTCGGCCAGCACGGCCAGGACACCCGCGAGCTGTTCTTCTCCGACATGCGCGTTCCGGTGGCGAATCTGCTCGGTGCGCAGGAGGGTCTCGGCTTCTATCAGCTGATGGAACAGCTCGCCCGCGAGCGGCTCATCATCGCGTCGCTGTGCGCCGGGCTGGCCGAGTCCGCGGTGCTGGAGGCGATCAAGTACACCAAGGAGCGTGAGGCGTTCGGTCGTCCCTTGATCAAGTTCCAGCACAACAAATTCGAGCTCGCCGAACTCAAGGCCGAGGCACTGTCGATCAAAACCACCGTCGACTACTGCATCCAGTCCTACATCGACGGGAACAACGACCCGGCCACCGCGTCGATGGCCAAGCTCATCGCGGCGGACAAAGCCGTCGACGTCGTGGACCGCTGCGTGCAGTTCTTCGGCGGCTACGGCTACATGATGGAATACCCGATCGCGCGTGCCTACGCCGCCGCCCGGGTGAACAAGATCTACGGCGGCACCAGCGAAATCATGAAAGAAATCATCAGCCGCTCGCTGTGAGGACACGAAAATGACCACTGAGGCATACATTTACGAGGCGATCCGCACACCGCGCGGCAAGGGCAAACCCAGCGGCGCACTGCACAGTGTCAAGCCGATCTTCCTTGTCGTCGGGCTGATCGACGAGCTACGCACCCGGTTTCCCGATCTGGACGAAGATCGGATCTCCGACGTCATCCTGGGCTGTGTCACGCCGGTGGGGGATCAGGGCATGGATATCGCCCGCACGGCGGTGAACCTGGCCGGTATGCCCGACACCGTCGGCGGGGTGCAGCTCAACCGGTTCTGCGGTTCGGGTCTGGAGGCGGTCAACCTGGCAGCCAAGTCGGTGCGCTCGGACTTCGACGATCTGGTCATCGCCGGTGGGGTGGAGTCGATGTCGCGGGTGGCGATGGGCAGCGACCGCGGCGCGATGGCCTACGACCCGGCCACCGCCTACGACAACTACTTCATCCCGCAGGGTGTCGCGTGCGATTTGCTTGCCACCATCGAGGGGTACACCCGCGAGGACGTCGATAGGTATGCCGTGCGGTCGCAGCAGCGGGCGGCCGCGGCGTGGTCGGGTGGCTACTTCGCGAAATCGGTGGTGCCGGTGCGCGACCTCAACGGTGTCACCATCCTCGACCGCGACGAGCACATGCGCCCTGGCGGCACGGTCGACGACCTGGCCAAACTGGCGCCGGCGTTCGCGGGCATCGGCGAATTCGGCGGCTTTGACGCGACCGCGATCCAGAAGTACCCGTTCGTCGAGAAGATCGACCATGTGCACACCGGCGGCAACAGCTCCGGCATCGTCGACGGCGCTGCTTTGGTGCTGGTCGGTAGCGAAGAGGCGGGCACGGCGTCCGGTCTGATCCCACGTGCCCGCGTCATATCGGCGGCCACCAGCGGTGCCAGCCCGGTGCTGATGTTCGAGGGCCCCATCCCCGCGGTGCACAAGGCGCTGGCGATCGCGGGTCTAAGCGTCGACGACATCGATGTGTTCGAGATGAACGAGGCATTCGCCGCGGTGGCGTTGCACGTCCAGCAGCAGTTCGGCATCCCGGATGAGAAGTACAACGTCAACGGCGGCGCGATCGCCATGGGCCACCCGCTCGGTGCCACCGGCGCGATGCTGCTGGGCACCGTGCTCGATGAGCTGGAACGCACCGGTGGCCGCTACGGCCTGATCACGCTGTGTGTCGCCGGCGGCATGGGCGTCGCGACGATCATCGAAAGGGTCTAACACCACATGACGGACAACACGATTCGTTGGGACCGCGACGGCGACGGCATCGTCACCCTGACGCTGGACGAGCCGGGCGTCAGCGCCAACACCATCACCGAGGCGTTCCGCAACTCGCTGGACGCCGCCCTCGACCGGATCGAGGCCGAGCGCGACGACATCACCGGGATCGTGCTCACCTCGGCGAAGAAGACCTTCTTCGCCGGCATGGACCTCGACGTGCTGGTCGATGAGGTGATGCCGCTGCAGCCCGCCGAGATCCTCGACCTCACCACGGAATTGAAGGCGCAGCTGCGTCGGCTGGAGACGATCGGTGTACCGGTCGTCGCCGCGATCAACGGCGCGGCGCTGGGCGGCGGCCTGGAGCTGGCGCTGGCCTGCCATCATCGGATCGCCGCCGACGTGCCCGGCACCCAGATCGGCCTGCCCGAGGTGCTGCTGGGCGTGCTGCCCGGCGCCGGCGGGGTGGCGCGCACCGTGCGGTTGATCGGCATCCAGCCCGCGCTGATGTCAGTGCTGCTCACCGGCGCGCGGATGAAGCCCGCGCAGGCCAAGGCGGTCGGGGTGATCGACGAGGTTGTCGCCTGCCTCGACGAGCTGGTGCCGGCGGCCAAGGCGTGGATCAAAGCCAACCCGGACAAGAACATCCAGCCGTGGGACGTCAAGGGCTACCAGATCCCCGGTGGCTCGCCGTCCACGCCGGCATTCGCCGAAAACCTGCCGGCGTTCCCGGCCAACCTGCACAAGCAGCTCAAGGGCGATCGGATGCCCGCGCCGCGGGCGATCATGGCCGCCGCGCTGGAGGGAGCGCAGGTCGACTTCGACGCCGCACTGCTGATCGAGTCGCGCTACTTCGTGTCGCTGATCAAAAGCCAAGTCGCCAAGAACATGATCCAGGCGTTTTTCTTCGACCTGCAGAAGGTGCAGGGTGGTGCGGCACGACCCGAGGGGATCGCGCAGCGGCCGATCACCAAGGTCGGGGTCCTGGGCGCGGGCATGATGGGCGCCGGCATCGCGTATGTGACCGCGAAAGCCGGCATCGAGGTGGTGCTCAAGGACGTGACGCTGGAAGCGGCCCGCAACGGCAAGGCGTACTCGGAGAACCTGGAGGCCAAGGCGCTGGCCAAGGGCCGCACCACCCAGGAGAAGGTCACGGCGCTGCTGGACCGGATCACCCCGACCGCCGACGCTTCCGACTTCGCCGGCGTCGACTTCGTCATCGAGGCGGTCTTCGAGAAGACCGAGCTGAAGAACCGGGTGTTCCAAGAGATCGAGGACATTGTCGAGCCGGGCGCGGTGTTGGGCTCCAACACGTCATCGCTGCCGATCACCGGCCTGGCGACCGCGGTGGGCCGGCCGGAGGACTTCATTGGTATCCATTTCTTTTCCCCGGTGGAGAAGATGGACCCGATCGAGATCATCGGTGGCGCAAAGACCTCCGATGAGACGCTGGCCCGGGTCATCGACTACGCGCTGGCGATCAAGAAGTACCCGATCGTCGTCAACGACGGCCGCGGCTTTTTCACCACCCGGGTGTTCAGCGCGCAGCTGCTGGAGGCCATCACCATGCTCGCCGAGGGTGTGGACCCGGCGATCATCGAGCAGGCCGCCCTGCAGGCCGGCTACGCGGCGGCGCCGCTGCAGGTGGCCGACGAACTGAGCTTCGGCACCATCCGCAAGATCATGGACGAGACGATCGAGGCCGCGCAGGCCGACGGCACACCACTGGGCGAGTCGGTTCCGGTGGCCGCCGAGGTGATCGCCACGCTGATGGACAAGTTCGAGCGCACCGGAAAGCAAGCCGGTGCGGGCTTTTACGACTATGCGGACGGCAAACGCACCGTCCTGTGGGATGGGCTGCGCGAGCAGTGGAAGACCAGCCGCCAGCCGAGCGTGTCGTTTCAGGATCTGCAGGATCGGCTGATGTTCATCCAGGCGATCGAAACCCAGAAGGCCTACGACGACGGCGTCATCGACGCCGACCCGGACGCCAACATCGGCTCGATCTTCGGCATCGGCTTCCCGCCGTGGACCGGCGGCGTGCGCCAATTCGTCGCGGGCTACCCGGGCGGCGTGGCGGCGTTTTGCCAGCGCGCCGAGGATCTTGCCGCGAAGTACGGGCCGCGGTTTCAGGTGCCCGCGAGCCTACGCCTCCCGCATCGTGAATCGGCGCCGCAATAGTTTGCGCGACCAGCGCCGCCGCCAGCTACTCGCTGCCGCCAGGGGTTTCGACGAAAGGTTGACTCATGGAACTAGAAAATAAGGTCGTCGCGATCACCGGCGCCGCCCGCGGCATCGGGCTGGCCACCGCGAAAGCATTCCTGGCCAACGGCGCGAAGGTCGCGATCGGTGACCTCGACGCCGAACTCGCCGAGAAAGTGGCCGCCGAGCTCGGCGCTGAGCCGGGTGCAACGGTCGTCGGATTGTCGCTCGATGTCACCGATCCCGACTCGTTTGCGGCCTTCCTGGATGAGGTCGAAGCGCAGCTCGGCCCGCTGGACGTGCTGGTCAACAACGCCGGCATCATGCCGACCGGGCTGTTCGTTGACGAGTCGCCGAGCATGACCCGCCGCATGATCGACATCAACGTGCATGGCGTGGTCAACGGATCCCGGCTGGCGGCCGCGCGCTTTATGCTCCGGCGCGCCGGTCACATCGTCAACATCGCCTCGCTGGCGGGTGTCACCGGTGAGCCCGGGTTGGCGACCTACTGCGGCACCAAGCATTTCGTGGTCGGTTTCACCGAATCGCTGCACCGCGAGCTACATCCGTACGGCGTCGGGGTGAGCACGATCTTGCCGGGCATCATCAACACCGAACTGTCGGCGGGGACCAGGGTGCCCGGTTGGGCGAAGCCGCTGGGTACCGCCGAGCCGGAGGAGGTCGCCGCCGGGATCGTCAGTGCCGTCACCAAGGACCGGCCGCTCAAGGTCGTTCCCGCGGCGCTCGGCGGGATCCTGACATCGATGTCGTTGCTGCCCGCCAAGGCGCGCTTTGCGGTTGCCCACGCCTTGAAGTTCGACCAGCTCGTCAGCGGCGCCGACCCCATGGCCCGCGCCGCCTACCACCGGCGGCTGGAAGAGCAGTGACCGCAACCCTGCCGGGTATCGAGGTACGCAATCCCGTCGACGGCACGGTGGTCGGCACCGTCGCCAACCAGGCGCCCGAGGTGGTCGCCGACACCGCGCGGGCGCTACGGCGGCATCAGCCCGCATGGGAGGCGCTGGGACCCGACGGGCGGGCGACATGGCTGCGGAGATACCGGGATTGGCTGCTCGACAACGCCGAACGCATCGCCGATGTGGTGGCCGCCGAGTCCGGCAAACCGCGGGCCGAGGCCGTCGTCGAGGTTCCCGCGATCTGCGAGGTGCTCAACTACTACGCCGACAACGCTGCGACGTTCCTCGCCGACGAACGGGTCAAGCCGTCGGGAGTGCTGTCGCTGGCCAAAAAGCTCACCCTGGTGCGCCAGCCCTATCAGCTGGTGGGTGTGATCACGCCGTGGAACTTCCCCGTCATCACCCCCGGCTTCGACGTGGTTCCGGCGCTGCTGGCCGGGGCCGCGGTGCTGCTCAAACCCTCGGAGGTCACCCCGCTGTCGGCGCTGGAAATGGCCCGCGGCTGGCGCGAAATCGGCGCGCCGGAGGTGTTCGCGGTCGTCACCGGCGCGGGGGACACCGGCCAGGCGCTGGTCGACAACGTCGACTATGTGCAGTTCACCGGATCAACGCGCACCGGGCAACGCGTCGCGCACCGCGCGGTCGACCGGATGATCCCCTACAGCCTCGAACTCGGCGGCAAGGATCCCGCGATCGTGCTCGCCGACGCCGACCTCGACCGTGCCGTGCCCGGTATCGCTTGGGGTGCGCTGTTCAACGCCGGCCAAGCCTGCGTGTCGGTCGAACGCGTCTACGTCGAGGCCCCGATCTACGACGAGTTCGTCGCTCGCCTGACCGAGGTGGTGGGCAAACTGCGCCAAGGCGCTGACGCGGGGGGCTTCACCGTCGACGTCGGCGCGATGACCACAGAAGCCCAGCGCGACATCGTGGTACGCCACGTCGACGACGCGCTCACTCGCGGCGCCAAGGCAACCGTGGGTGGCAAGCCGACCGGGCCGGGACTGTTCTTGGAACCGACCGTGCTCATCGACGTCGACCACTCGATGTCCTGCATGCGCGAAGAGACCTTCGGGCCCACCATTCCCGTCGTCAAGGTCGCCGACGCCGCCGAAGCGGTGCGACTGGCCAACGATTCGGCCTACGGGCTATCCGCCACCGTGTGGACCCGCGACATTGCCCGTGGCGTGCAGATCGCTCGTCGCCTGGAGGCCGGCGCGGTCAACATCAACGACGCCGCCGCCAACCTGTTCGCCACCACCTTGCCGCACGGAGGCTGGAAATCGTCGGGCACCGGCGCACGGCTCGGCGGCGCGCACGGGCTGCGCAAATACACTCGGGCCAAGGCGATCACCGTGCCACGAGTCTCGGCCCTAAAGAGAGAACCGCTCTGGTTCCCGTACACCGCCCGACGAATACGGTTCGTGCAAAAAGCATTCCAGTTCATCGCGGCACACGACGTGCGCCGCTGGGTCCGGCTCTGACCGTCCCGCGCGGCACCGGCCGCGAGCAGTCCCCCGCAAGCGGACGGTACCCCCAGCAAAAGCCCCGCCGGAATTGGGTGCTTTTACGTCTGCTCGCGGGGACTCAGTGTTCCCAGACGACGACCGGTTTGATCACCCTCCCGGCCGCCTGGTCGGCGATCGCCTGGTTGAATTCGTCGGGACGATAACGGGTTACCAGCCGGTCGATGGGAAACTTCCCCGCCGTGTAGAGGTCGATCAGGGCGGGGATGAACTCGTGGATTTGCGCATCGCCCTCGATGCAGCCGCGGATCGTCTTGCCTTTGAACAGCAGGTCCTGGATGTCGATCGCGACTTCGGGCTTCCCGAGGCCGACCACCGCCAGTTCCCCCATCGCGCGTAGCGCGCGGACCGCCTGCTTGATCACCTCGGGGATGCCGGTGGTGTCCAGGGCATGGGTGGCGCCGCCGTCCGTCGCCGCCGCGATCGCTTGCCCAGCACCGGAATCGGTGGGGTCGATGGCGACCGCGCCGAACTCGGCCGCCAGCTCCCGTCGCTGTTCGGCCGGGTCCACCGCGACGATCCGCTCGACCCCGGCGGCGCGGGCCGCCAGCAGCGCGGCGAAACCGACGCTGCCGCTCCCGTAGATCACCAGCCGCGACGACGAGCTGGGCCGCAGTACGTTGAGCACCGCACCGGCACCGGTCTGAAATCCGCAGCCGAGGGCCGCGATGACGGCCTTGTCGGCGGAACCGTCGACCACGACGACGTTGTCGGGGTGGGCCAGTGCGTATTCGGCGAAGCTGGATTGCCCGAAGAAACCGGTGAGCACCGGGGTACCGGCGTGGCTGACCCGCGGCGCACCGTCGGGGCGCACCCCCAGCGCGTTCAACTCGGTACTGCGGTCACAGTAGGCGGGCTGGCCCTGCCGGCATGGCCGGCAGCAGCCGCAGCTGCGATAGCTGAGCACGACGTGATCACCCGGCGTGATGCCGGTGACGGCTGAGCCAACGCTCGCGACGATCCCGGTGCCCTCATGACCGAAGAGGCATGGCCCCAACGCTGCCGGCACCTTCGACTTGAAGAATAGATCGGTATGGCAGATCCCGGTTGCGGCAAGCTTTACCAGGATTTCATCAGCGCCGGGTGCGCCGATGTCGACGGTCCGCAGGTCGAAAGGCGCGTCCGGCGCAGTAGAAATCGCCGCCAGTGCGCGCACTACACCCGTACTGGCACTTGGGTTTCCGCGTCGCGATCGGCCTTCGCTGCCGTGCGTTCGAGGATGCGGGCCCGGCGCTCTTCGAATTTGACGACGTCGGCGTGCAACTTGTCCAGGTATTCCCCCAACTCGTTGCGGTATCGGTCCCCGCGTGCGGTGAGGTCGTTGCGCTCGAATACCTTCCACGCCCGCATCAGCGGCGTCAGCACCTCATCGAGGTGCTGACGCAGGTCGTAGATGCCGTGCTTGACCATCAGCGCACCGTTGCGTCGCCAGTTGGGCATGCCGCGACTCGGCATGTCGAACTGCTTCACAACCTTGGTGACGGCCTCGATGGTCTGGTCCGGCGCCAGATCGAACCCGGCGGTGGTGACATTGCGGTAGAACACCGCGTGCAGGTTCTCGTCCTGGGCGATCCGTTTGAGCATGGCGTCGGCGATCGGGTCGTCGCAGACCCGGCCGGTCTGGCGGTGGCTGATCCGGGTGGCCACCTCTTGGACGGTGACGTAGGCGAGCTGGATCAACACCCCGCCGAACTCGTCGGGCGCGTGGATGCCGCGGTTCACGACCTGCATCCGGGCCGTCTCCAGCGCCACCGGGTCTACCCCGCGGGTGACCACCAGATAGTCGCGCATCGCGATGCTGTGTCGGTTCTCCTCGGCGGTCCACCGGCCCACCCAGGTGCCCCAGGCGCCGTCCACCGAAAAGTTCTCGCCGATGTAGCGGTGGTAGGACGGCAGGTTGTCCTCGGTGAGCAGGTTGGTGATCATGGCGATCTTCGCGACCTCGGACAGCTGTGACTGCTCCTCGGCCCAGTCGGTGCCCCCCAGGGCGGCGAAGTTGCGCCCCTGGTCCCACGGCACGTAGTCGTGCGGATTCCACGCTTTGGCGATGGCGAGGTGCTGGTTTGTGCAATCGGCTACTACCGGCTCCAACTCCGTCAGCAGCTCGATCTCAGTCAGATCCTTGGCCATTCCAATCCCATCTCGGCATTTCTCCTGGTCGTCCCCCCTCTGGATTGGACCAGTACCTGACCGTACCCCTGAGCCGGGCCAGGACGCGCACCGCAACGCTGGTGAGGACTGTACCGTGATCAGCCCGTGTGCTAGCAAGTCGCCCGCGGGCTGTTCGCCTGCGGGGGCGGCCCCCGCTTACTGGCGGCCGGCCGCCAGCAGCAGGTGGGTGACCGGCCAATCCAGCGGCGCGCCGTCCGCGGTGAGCAGCGTGGCGGCCGGATCGAACACATGCTCGACCAGCCAGTCGTTGCGCCACGCCCCGGAGCGCGGGTCGACCACCAGGCCCAGGTCGGTGGCCAGTGCCACCCAGTCTCGCCAGGACAGCGCGCAGAACTGTTCGTGGGTCTCGGAGAGCCAGTTGTCGATGTAGCTGTATTTGGTGAGGAACTCCATCGCATCGGCCAGCCGCAGCTGCACCGTGCGGTCATCGAGCACCCGGAAGTCGAAGGGGACCCCCGTGCCGCGGCGGAAGTCGGCGGCGAACTGACCGAAGCGAGCCGCGGGCGGCGCCGCGGCCAGATGGTCGCGTGCCGCCTCGGCCGGCATGGCGGTCAGATCGATCGCCGGCCGCCGCACACCCGGCTCGTGGAACACCAGCCGCACCGGCTGGTCGGGATGGTCGGGGCCGCACACGTCGGAGTTGATCCAGACTCCGCCCGCTGCGGTGTGCTCGGCGATGGTGTGCGCGAACCGGCGCAGCGACGCAAGCCCGTCGCCGTAGCTGTAGATCTCGTGGGTCAGCGCGAATGTCAGGGTGGTGTCGATGCTGCGGTCGGGGAAGACCGGGCCGGCCAGGATATTGCGTTGGTAGAAGAACGTGTTCGGGTTGGCGAAGACGCCCTGCGCCTTGCGGTGCTCGCACTCCTCGTACAGGTGGCGGGCCACCTCGATGCCGTAGAGGTCGGATTCGGCGAGCTCGGGGTCGGCGGCCAGCAGTTCCAGCATCGCGCCGGCCGCGCAGCCGATGTCGACGATGCGTCCCGGCCGCAGGTAGGGGCGGGCCTGCGCCCATTTCCGCTCGGCGGCCGCGTCGAACGCCGCGCTGTAGGTGCGATAGTCACGGGTGTCGGTCAGCGACCCCTCGCTGCTGACGATCGGGTCGGCGCTGATCGTGGCCACATGCTCGGCCAGCGCGTACCGGTCGAAGACGTCGACGGTGGCCGGATGGGCGTGCCGGCGCCAGGTCGGGTCACCGCCGGCGACCAGATCGAGCAGTTGCCACGGGTGCGCCGGGTGTTCGGGGTGGTCGCGCTCGACCGGCGCGATACGAAAACCCAGCCGCTGATACAGGGCGGCGACACCGGGCGTCGAACAGGCGACCACGGTGTTCTCCGGGCGCAGGGCCGCGCGGCCCGCGGTCGCGTGCTGGACGGCCTTGAGGGTGATCTCGGCGAACCGGTCGGTCGCCGGCACATCGGTGATCGGGACCACCAGCGAGCGGAGGCCCTCCCGCTGCGAAAACGCTTCGATCGCGGCCTCGCGCCGGTTGGCCGGCACCGGGTTGCGCCGGGTGTTCTGGTGGTTGGCGCTGGTCACCGCCCAGACGACGACGGCGTCGTCGGTGAAGGTCAGCGGCGCGCCGGTCGCGTCGGTCAGCCAACCGCCGAGCAGGTCGGCGAGATAGCGCGCCTGAAAGCGGGTCAGGAGGTGGTGGCGGCCCGGAAACAGGACATAGCGCAACGCATCGGTCACGACCGCTATCCTGCCGCACCGGGGTGGGGCAGAGGGCAATTGGTGTGCCGCGCACTGTCACCGGATCCATACGATGGGGTGAATCCCGACGAAAGTGGTTCAGCGATGCGCATCCCGTGGCGAAAGGGCCGTGCCGCGCCGGTGATCCGCGATGACCAGGATCGGCAGCGCTTGGTGCGCCAGCTGGCCGTTGAGGCGCTGCGCCGCCGGGGTGTGCAGGTGCGTCCGGCGCCCGAGGACGTGCTGGGCGACGACTGGTTGGTGGGCCAGGACGGCTATCAGTACCGCCTCTACAACCTGCAGCTGGTGTGCAGCCAGCTTCCCCAGGCCGACTGGGCGGCCCGGGTCGAGTTCCATTTCGACCAAATGCTGGCAGGTCGCTCCGCGCCCGACATCGGCGAGCTGTCCGAGCCCGAACTGCTCGCGCAGATCCGGACGCGGCTGCAACCGAAAGACGGCTCCGGGCTCCAGTCGTTGGGCTACGTCAGGCCGGCGTTCGACGGTCTGGTCGTCGAACTCAACCGCGATCTGCCCACCACCGTGGTCACCCTGGGGGACAGCTCGGTCGACGGCCGTGACCTGGACTTCCTGTACCAGGTGGGGCAGCGCAACACCAACGCCGAACCGACCACCTCCGAGACCGTCGGCCCCGGCGTGCTCGCCCTCACCGGCGACTCGTTCTTCATCGCGTCGAAGGCACTCGACATGCCGCACCTGGTCGCATCGCTGTTCGGCGCTGCGCCGCTGGGGGTGGTGTTCAGCGTCCCGCACCGGAGTCTGCTGTTTCTGCACCCGGTCGGACCACACACGCTGGAGGCGGTGCAGTGGCTGGCGCCGGTGACGCTCGGCCAGACCCAAGAACCGCCTGGCGGTGCCGTCAGCCGCGACACCTACTACTGGCACGGCGGTGTGGTGCAGCCGATCACCCGTCTGGACAACGAATCCGCGGCCATCGAGATCCGCGTGGAAGGGATGTTCGGCGAGGCCCTCAGCCAGCTTTAGCCCCGAGTCAGCGATCGACGGGCAGCGATTCGCAGTACGGCGGCGGTGTGGTGGACCGCTCGCGGCGGCCGGCCGCGATGCCGGCGCAGCCGACGACGACGCCGGTGCCGATCTCGGCGACCGCGCTGAACCAGGAAAACCAGGTCACGTTGGTGTGCGGCAGCGAGACGAAGCTGTCCTGGTAGCCGGGCCAGATGGTGGGCAGCAGGTGTGCGTAGCTGAACAGCAGCGCGCTGCCGAACCCCACCAGCGCCGCCGTGCGCGGCGCACGAGGGTGATTCCTGAACGCCAGGGCCACCGCGACTACAACGAACACCGCCTGCACGGTGCCGCCGACCATGACGGCGGGGGGTGAGGCCGACATGCCGCGGCGCAGATGGTCCAGGCCGTGGATCGCGAAGCCGATCGCGAAAGCCACTGCGGCCCAGCGCAGGAACCGATCCGAGTCGTTGTGATCGCTCATCACGGATCACCGTCCCTTGACGTGTGTGCGGGTGATAGAGCCGGCCGGTACCCACCTTCTTACTACTACGCTCGGTAGTAGTCAAGGGTCAACGCGCCAACCCCCACCCGAACTTCTAGAACACGTTCTAATCTGTCGGCCATGGGATTTCTCAAACAGGACACCCCGCAGATCGACTTCGAGGAATGGAGCAAGGGCACCCGCGCCGAGAAGATCATCCCGATGGCCCGGCACTGGGCCGAGGTCGGGTTCGGCACCCCGGTGCTGCTGCACCTGTTCTACGTCGTCAAGATCGGCCTCTACATCCTCGGCGGCTTGCTGATCGCACTGACCACCGCCGGCATCGACGGCTTTACCAATGTCGCGCACTGGTACGCCGAGCCGATCGTGTTCGAGAAGGTCGTGCTCTACACCATGTTGTTCGAGGTGGTCGGCCTGGGCTGCGGCTTCGGGCCGCTGAACAACCGGTTCTTCCCGCCGATGGGCTCGATCCTGTACTGGCTGCGGCCCGGCACCATCCGGCTGCCGCCGTGGCCGAACCGGATACCGCTGACCGCCGGTGACCGGCGCACCCCGGTCGACGCGCTGCTGTACGGCGCGCTGCTGGTGCTGCTGGTGATCGCGCTGTTCTCCGACGGCACCGGACCGGTCCCGGCGCTGGGCACCACGGTCGGGGTGCTGCCGGCCTGGCAGATCTGGGCGGTGCTGGGTGTGCTGGCGGTGCTGGGGGTGCGCGACAAGGTGATCTTCCTGGCCGCCCGCGGCGAGGTGTACGCCTCGTTCACCGTCGCCTTCCTGTTCACCGGCTACGGGGTGGACATGATCCTGGGCGCCAAACTGGTGTGTCTGGTGATCTGGCTGGGTGCGGCGACGTCCAAACTCAACAAGCACTTCCCGTTCGTCATCTCGACGATGATGAGCAACAACCCACTGTTTCGGGCGCGGTCGATCAAACGCAAGTTCTTCGAACACTTCCCGGACGACCTGCGGCCGGGGCGCCGGTCACGCTGGCTCGCGCACTTTTCCACGGTCATCGAGGGACTGGTGCCGCTGGTGCTGTTCTTCGGCCACGGCGGCTGGCCCACCGCGATCGCCGCGTTCATCATGCTGTGCTTCCACTTCGGCATCCTGTCGGCGATTCCGATGGGGGTGCCGCTGGAGTGGAACGTTTTCATGATGTTTTCCGTGCTGGCGCTGTTCGTCGGCCACCCGGAGGCCGGGCTCGGTGACCTGACCACGCCGCTGCCGATACTGCTGTTCGCCGTCGTCGCGGGAACCGTTGCACTCGGAAACCTGTTCCCGCGCAAGGTGTCGTTCCTGCCGGGCATGCGCTACTACGCGGGCAACTGGGACACCACGCTGTGGTGCATCAAGCCGTCGGCCGACGAGAAGATCGCGCGCGGCATCGTGGCGATCGCCAGCATGCCCGCCGCCCAACTGGAGAGGTTCTACGGCAGCAAGGAAGCCGCCCAGATCCCGATGTACATGGGGTATGCGTTCCGCGCCTTCAACACTCACGGCCGGGCACTGTTCACCCTGGCACACCGCGCCATGGCCGGCCAGAACGAGGACGACTACGTCCTGACCGACGGTGAGCGGATCACCAGCACCGCCATCGGCTGGAATTTCGGCGACGGACACTTCAGCAACGAGCAGCTGGTGGCGGCGCTGCACAAGCGCTGCCGGTTCGAGCCCGGCGAGGTGCGCATCGTGATGCTCGATGCGCAACCCATCCACCGGCAAACCCAGCAGTACCGGCTCGTCGATGCGGCCACCGGGGAATTCGAGCGGGGCTACGTCCGGGTGGCCGACATGGTGACCCGCCAGCCCTGGGACGACGATATCCCGGTGCACGTGGACTCGGCTGCGGACGTCCCCGACCGCCGCGGGTGAAGTTAGGTTCACCGTCGCGGCGTGAGCGTGAACCCAACTTCACGTTCGGCCGGGGACGGGCGGCTACCCGCCCCGCAGCCACTCGTCGTAGAACGGGGGCAACTCGGAGGCGCGCCCGGTGAACCGCGGGTCGCGCTTTTCCAGGAAGGCGCGCACCCCGTCGTCGCCGTCGCCGATGCTGGTGTAGAACATCGCCAGCGAGTCCACCCGGTGCGCCTCGATCGGGTGGGGTTGGGCCGAGTTGCGGTAGAGCATCTGACGCATCAACGCCACCGACACCGGCGACCGGTTGCGTGTCCAGGCGTCGGCCAGCGCCCGAGCCTGAGTGAGCAATTCGTCCGGCTCGTACACGGCCTGGGCCAACCCGACGCCGTGCGCGGTGGCGGCATCGAGGATGTCGGCGCGATACACCAGATCCAAAGCCGTTGGCATGCCCACGATCCGGGGCAGAAACCAGCTCGAACAGGCCTCCGGGACAATACCCAGCTTGCCGAACACCAATCCGAACCGTGCCGTGGTCGACATCAGGCGGGCGTCCATCGCCAGCGTCATCGTCGCGCCGATCCCGACCGCGGCGCCGTTGATCGCGGCGATCACCGGTTTCCGGCAGGCGTAGATCGCCAGCGTCACCTGGCCGCCGGTGTCGCGGACCCGACGCAGCTCGGGATCGTCGGGGTCGGCCATATCGGCCAGTGACGGGGACTTCGACCCGTCGAGCCCGAACACGTTGCCCTCACTGGACAGGTCCATTCCGGCGCAAAAGGCGCGGCCCTCGCCGGTGACGATCACCGCGCGGATCGAGTCGTCGTCGTTGACCGACACGAAGGTGCGCTCCAGCTCCGCGGCCATCTCGACGGTGAACGCGTTGAGGTTGGCCGGGCGGTTGAGGACGACGGTCAGGATGCCGTCGTCGACGTCGTGGCGGATCGTGGTGAAGTCCATGGCTGCTCCTCTGACGGGTTCGGTCACCCGAGATTAGTGGCCGGTCCGCCGGAGCGGGCCCGGCGGCACCGAACGTGCAGCTACGGCGAAGTTTTCGCGACTTTTCCGCCGTGGACGCACGTTCGGCGAAAAATCGGGTGTTGACCCTGCCCCTAGGGGAGACTCCACACTCAACCCCGTGCCGACACTGTTACCCATCGGGGACTTCTCCCGAATGACCTATCTGACCGTCAAAGCGCTGCGGCTCTACCACGACCGGGGCCTGCTGACCCCGGTCCACATCGATCCGTCCTCCGGCTACCGCTACTACAGCCCCGATCAGCTGCCGATCGCCCAGGTCATCCGCCGGCTGCGGGACCTGGGCATGCCGCTGGACGAACTCACCGAGGTGGTGCACGCCGACGACGTCACCGACCGCAACCGCGCCATCGTCGCGCATCTGCAGCGGCTGCAGGACAGCCTGGCGCAGACCCAGGCCAGCGTGGCGTCGCTGCAGGCGCTGCTGGAAAACCCAGGTGGCCCAGGCGAGGTCGGCTACCGATCGGTGCCGGCGACGCTCGCGGCCGCCGTCGTCGACCAGGTCGAGATGGCCGACCTGGACGACTGGTGGTCACAGGCGTTCGCCGAACTCGACACCGCGGTCGGGGGCGCCACCGGGATTCGCGGCGCGCTGTATTCCACCGAGTTCTTCGAGGCCGGCCGCGGTGAGGTGACCGCCTTCCGGCCGGCTCGGGCGTTGCCGGCGGGCCGCGGCCGGGTGCAGTCACTGGAGGTGCCGGCGGCCGAGCTGGCGGTGGCGCTGCACCGCGGGTCGTTCAACGAACTCGACCGCACCTACGCCACGCTCGGCACCCACGTCGCCGAACGCGAACTGGGGGTCGACGGGCCGATCCGCGAGTACTACCTGGTGTCCGGGTACGACACCGACGACGAGGCGGCGCACCGCACCGAGGTGTGCTGGCCGATCTTCCGTACCAAATCCTGACTCACAAAGGAGTTTTCGATGCACATCACGCTGTATGCCGTCACATTCGACTGCGCCGACGCGGACAAGCTGGCGCGGTTCTGGTCCGAGCTGCTGCGCCGTCCCCTGGACGACGGCGCCACCGCCGAATTCGCGTCGATCGGCATGTCCGGCGAGCAGGACGCTCCGCACCTGGTGTTCGTGCAGGTGCCCGAAGCCAAACAGGTCAAGAACCGGGTGCACGTCGACCTCGTCGCTCACGACTTCGGCGCCGCCGTGGAGCGGGCCGTGGGGCTCGGGGCGACCCGGCTGGCCGACCGCTACCGCTGGACCACGTTGACCGACCCCGAGGGCAACGAGTTCGACATCGTGGCGGCCTGACATGTCGCCGCTGGCAGACGCGCTGATCAGCGCCGGGCCGATCGCCGAGCATGCCGAGGCGATGGCCCTGTACGGCTGGCTGGTCGGCCGCTGGGACCTGGACATCACGGTGTACGACCAGGACATTCGTCGCCTCACCGGCTGGATGGCGGCGGACTGGGTGCTCGATGGCCGGGCCGTCCAGGACGTGTGGCACGCGGAGGGGTTTTTCCACGGGACCACGCTGCGGGTCTACGACCCGGCGATCGACGCCTGGCACATCCAGTGGACCGCGCCGCAGCTGGGCATCCGGCTCACCCAGCTGGGGACAGCCGACCCGGAGGGGATCGTGCAGGACGGCACGCTGCCCGACGGCTCCGCCATCCGGTGGAGTTTCCGCGACATCGGCCCGGACGCGTTCCGGTGGCGTGACGAACGCAGCCGCGACGGGAGCACCTGGCAGGTGTACCAGGAGTACCGGGCCGCCCGCGTGTCGTGACGCCCCCGTTTCGCCGAACGTGCACTCAGGGCGGGATTTTGGCGATTTTTCCGCCCTGAGCGCACGTTCGGCGAGCGAGGGGAGGCGAGGGGAACGGGTTAAGCCCCCGGCCGGACCTCGCTGGCCGCCGCGACCATGTTGCGCAGCGACGCGGTCACCTCGTCGACACTGCGGGTCTTCAGGCCGCAGTCCGGGTTGACCCACAGCCGCTGCGCGGGCACCGCCCGCAACGCGGCCTGCAGCGAGTCGGCCATCTCGGCGGTGCTCGGCACCCGCGGAGAATGGATGTCATACACCCCGGGCCCGACGCTGTTGGAGAACCCGACCGCGTTCAGGTCGTCGAGCACCTCCATGTGCGAGCGGGCCGCCTCGATCGAGGTGACGTCGGCGTCCAGGTCGGCGATCGCCCCGATCACCTCACCGAACTCCGAGTAGCACAGGTGGGTGTGGATCTGGGTGGAGTCGGCGACCCCGGAGGTAGCCAACCGGAACGCGCCGACCGCCCAGTTCAGGTAGGCCTCCTTGTCGGCGTTGCGCAGCGGCAGCAACTCGCGCAGCGCCGGCTCGTCGACCTGGATCACCGCGATGCCCGCGTTCTGCAGGTCCACCGTCTCGTCGCGGATGGCCAACGCGACCTGGTTGGCGGTGTCGGCCAGCGGCTGGTCGTCGCGGACGAACGACCAGGCCAAGATCGTCACCGGCCCGGTCAGCATGCCCTTGACCGGTTTGTCGGTCAGCGACTGCGCGTAGGTGATCCAGTCCACCGTCATCGGGTGCGGGCGCGCGACGTCGCCGTAGAGGATGGGCGGGCGCACGCACCGGCTGCCGTAGGACTGCACCCAGCCGTTTTGCGGGGCGAAGAAGCCGTCCAGCTGCTCGGCGAAGTACTGCACCATGTCGTTGCGTTCCGGCTCGCCGTGCACCAGCACGTCGAGGCCGAGCTGTTCCTGCAGCTTGATGACGTCGGCGATCTCGGCCTTCATCCGGCGGTCGTACTCGGCCTGGTCGATCTCGCCGGACCGCAGCGCGGCGCGGGCCTTGCGGATCGCCGTGGTCTGCGGGTAGGAGCCGATCGTCGTGGTCGGCAGCGGCGGCAGGTGCAACCGGGCGTCTTGGGCCTCGCGCCGGGCCGCGGCCGGGCCGCGCTGGGCACCCGAGGCGGTGATGGTGTCGATGCGGGCGCGGACCTGCTCGTTGCGCAGCCGCGGATCGCTGCGGCGCGACGCCACCGCCGCGGCCGAGGCCGCGATCTCATCGGCGACCGCGTCCCGCCCGTCGCGCAGCGCCCGCGCCAACACCACCACTTCGCTGACCTTCTCGGCGCCGAACGCCAGCCAGCTGCGCAGGTTGTCGTCCAGGCCGGTTTCGGCGGCCAGGGTGTAGGGCACGTGCAGCGTCGAGCACGACGTCGACACGGCCACCGCCGCCGCACTCCCGCGCAGGGTGGCCAGCCGGCTCAGCGCCGACTCCAGGTCGGTGCGCCAAATGTTGCGCCCGTCGACGACACCGGCCACCAGCGTCTTGCCGGCCAGTTCCGGCACCGCGGCCACCGCGGTATCCGGTCCGTAGACCAGGTCGACGCCGATCGCCTCGACCGGGGTCCGGGCCAGCGCGGGCAGCGCGGCACCGGGGTCCCCGAAGTAGGTGGCGACAAAGATCGCGGGCCGCTTGGTCACCGACCCCAGCGCCGTGTAGACCCGCTCCGCCAGCGCGAGCGCGTCGGCGGAAATGTCGGTCACCAGCACCGGCTCGTCGAACTGGACCCAGTTCGCCCCGGCCGCGGCCAGCAGGCCCAGCAGTTCGGTGTAGAGCGGGATCAGCTCGTCGAGGCGGTCGATCGGTGCGCCCGCACCGCCCACCGCCTTGCTCAGCAGCAGGAAGGTGACCGGGCCGATGACCGCCGGGCGGGCGGGAACACCCAGTTCCAGGGCTTCTTTGAGCTCACCGACCACCTTGGCCGGGTTCAGGCCGAACCGGGTGTTCGGCCCGATCTCGGGAACGATGTAGTGGTAGTTGGTGTCGAACCACTTGGTCATCTCCAGCGGGGCGATCTCATCGGTGCCCCGCGCGGCGGCGAAGTAGCGGTCCAGCTCGTCGGCGACACCGGCTACCCGGTCCGGCAGCGCGCCGAGCAGCACCGCGGTGTCCAGCATCTGGTCGTAGTAGGAGAACGTATTGACCGGCACCGAGTCCAAGCCGGCGTCGGCCAGCGCCGACCAGGTGTCGCGGCGCAGCGTGGCGGCCACGTCCTGCAGGTCGCCCTGGGTGATCCGGCCGGCCCAGTAGCGTTCGGTGGCACGTTTGAGTTCGCGATTGGGGCCGATACGCGGCGAGCCGGTAATGGTGGCAGTAAACGGTTGAGCGGTCACAAGGTCGTCCTTCACTCGCGGGTGTGGTCACCGCCGGCGGACGCGCAGCCGAGCCGGTCGCGGTGCGCCTGCCGACACAACACCTGCAACCGGGACGGCCATACGCCCATTCCACGAGGCGATGAGCCGCCGGGCGCGGCGCGCCCGGCGCAGCTGGCAGGTCTTCGGACTCACAGGCGCGTATCCGGATGGATACCCCTACTGGCCGTCGCTTCCCAGTCTTTTGACCAGTGCTGTTGACGGCGGTCGTTCCTGCATACCGCTGCGGGACAGTCCCGGATTCCCACCGGGTTCCCTCTCGCGACGCATACGCTTCGCTCGATGCTCACCCCGCCGTTGCGACGGCGTGAGCAGACCAGCTGTGCCGTCGAGATTACTCGGTCGGTCAGCCCGCCCGCACACCCCGCCGAGTGGGAATTTCGCGACCGACACGCCGTCGGGAGCGTCGCCGGATTCCCGCTCGCCGAGCGGTGTGGGCCGTTAGTCGCTCAGCGCCTCGGCGATGGGAACGTCACCGTCGTTGAACTCGATGGTGCGGTGAATGGTCGTGTTGTCGGCCAGGGTGGCCGCGACCACCAGCGCAACGTTCTCCCGCGACACCTCACCCTTACCGGCCTCGGGGCCCAGCGCGATGCGGCCGGTGCCGGGCTCCAGGGTGAGCCGGCTGGGCCCGAGCACCGTCCAGTTCAGGTCGCTGGCACGCAGGTGGGCGTCGGCGGCGGCTTTGGCCTCGGCGTACGGGAAGAACGAATCGCCCTCGGGCACACCGTGGTCGGGTCCGGCACCGAAGTAGGACACCATGACGAACCGGCGCACCCCGGCCTGGGCGGCGGCGTCGACGGTCCGGATGGCGGCGTCGCGGTCGACGGCGTAGGTGCGCGCCGGGTTACCGCCGCCGGCGCCGGCGGAGAACACCACGGCATCGTGGCCGGTGATCAGCTCCGCCAGCGCGTCGGTGTCCAACGTCTCGATATCGGCCACCACCGGGGTGGCGCCGGTCGCGGCGACGTCTTGGGCGTGGTCGGGGTTGCGGAACACCGCGCTGACCTGGTCGCCGCGCTCGGTCAGGATGCGGGACAACAGCAGGGCGACCTTGCCGTGGCCGCCGATAACGACGATGCGTGCCATGTGTCCCGACGCTACCTGTCGCCGGCGATTCAGCTGATATTGCGCTGGATGGCGTGCGCGAGTCCGGTGCCGTAGCCGCCGGCGTTTTGGCCATCGGAGCCGTCTTTGCACACCACGACGTCGACCACCACGTCGGATTTGATCGTCATTGCGCGGTCGCACGACGGGGCACCTGGTGCGCTGGATTCGAGTCCGGTCAAGACCAGGGTGTCCCCGTCCTTACCGGGCGATTTGCCGGGTGCGGTGAACTTGCGATGCGCCGTGGTGCCGTCGCCGTAGTCGGCGGTCACCTGGGTGAACTTGCAGCCGCCCCAGGCGGTGAACTGCTGATCGAGGAAGGCTTGGGCCGCCGCGGCATCCGGGAATTTCGCCGCCGCCTGGATGACGCTCGTCGCGACGGTGTTCCCAGGACCGCGGAACCCCTGCACGGCGATCCCGGTGAACCCGGAGCCGTCATACGCCGTGGTCGTTGCCGGCGCGTAGGCGCTGGCACAGTTCGACGGCGTGACTGTCAGGTTCGCGAGGGGTGCGCTGCCCGACTCGTTGTTCGAGACGGTCATCGTGGTTTTCATCCGCGAATTGATCTCGTCGGGGGTCAGCAGCAAGCCGCTGAGACTGGTGCCGGCGGCCTTCGACGACGACGTCGGGGCACTGCTCGTCGACTGCCGACTGCTGGGGGCCGCCGAGGCGTTGACGGAGGTTGACGGACCGGCGGGGGTGGTGTCGTCGTCGGATCCGACCGCGACGGCCACGACGATTCCCGCTACCACGATGACGGTCGCCGTAATCCCAGCGATCAGCAACTTGAGCCGCTGGTTGGGCCGGCGCGGCCCGCCGGGAGATGGGTATCCCGGCTGTTGTGGACCGCCGGGCGGGGGACCGTACTGCCACCCCTGTTGGACGCCGAAACCACCGGGTTGCTGACCGCCAAAGCCACCGGGTTGCGGACCACCGAAGCCAGCATTTGACCAGGGATCATGAGGGCCACCTGGATAGCCTTGCGGCGGAATACTCATCGGTGATCGACCCCCTATCGGACCGCGCCGCTGATCCATCAGCCGCAGGACACGGTGAGCATAACGAACATCGGATTCGCGGCGGCGGTGATTGGTGCCGGGCCGGGCTGGCCCCGGTGGGCGGTGGAACCTACGCGCGGACACCACCAGGTGGGAACAAAAATTAGGTATTGTCTAGGTGTCGGCTTGGGTTCAATCCCCGAAGGAGCTTTTGTGGTGCGTGACCCGCTCGATCCACGGCACTGATGTTTACCCTGCGCTTCGACATGCGGGCGCCTGAGTCGGGGGCCCCGACCACCGAGCTCTACGCCGCCGCTATCGAGATGTGCGCGTGGGCGGAGAAGCGGGGCGCTATCGCCGCCGTGCTTTCCGAGCACCACGGTACCGAGGATGGCCACCTGCCGGCCCCGCTGCTGCTCGCGGCGGCGATCGCCGCCCGAACCGAGCGGTTGGCGATCATGCTGGCCGCCGTCGTCCTGCCGTTCTGGGATCCGGTGCGGCTGGCCGAGGAGATGAGCGTGCTGGACATCATCAGCAACGGACGGGTCTCCTACGCTTTGGGGATCGGCCACCGCGCAGCGGAATACGAGCATTTCGGCGTCGACCTGCGCCGGCGCGGACAGCTGGCCGACGCCAAGCTGGCGTTGCTGCTGCGGTTGCTGCGCGGTGAGCCGGTCAGCCACCAGGGCCGCCGTATCCACGTGACGCCGCGGTGCGTGACACCCGGCGGCCCGCCCATCATGCTCGCCGGTGGCAGTCCGGCGGCAGCCAAGCGGGCGGCCCGACACGGGCTGGGGTTGCTCGCCCAGGCCAATCCACCTGGGCTCCGGCAACTCTACGAGTCGCAATGCCGTGCCCACGGACACGAACCGGGGCCGGCGCGGTTTCCCGACGGCGACGCGCCGACCACCGTGTTCGTCGCCGACGATGTGGACAAGGCCTGGCACGAACTCGGGCCGTACCTGCTTCATGACGCGATGACCGCGGCGGCCTACCGCCACGGCGACGAATCGGTGGCCAGCATTTCCCGTGCCACCAGCGTGAACGCATTGCGGACAACGCCAGGGCCTTACCGCATTTGGACGACTGAGCAGGCGATCACCCAACTGCGCGGCGACGCTAGCTTGCCGCTGCTGCCGTTGTGCGGGGGACTACCGCCGGGACTGGCCTGGCCCTACCTGGAGAACGCGGCATCGGCCGTCGCACACGCGGACCCAATGACCCAGAACTGAGGAGCAGACGTGCTCGAGAATCCAACTCGAATCGTCGTATGGTCGACCGGCGGTGTCGGGACTATCGCGATTGACGCGATCCAGGGTCGCCCGGATTTGGAACTCGTCGGGGTTTGGGTGCATTCGGAAGACAAGGTTGGCCGTGACATCGGCGAACTAGCCGGCGTTGCCCCACTCGGGATTACGGCGACCAACGACGCCGCGGAGCTCATCGGCCTGCAGCCGGACTGCGTGGTGTACGCCGCGAGCGGGCCCGGCCGCGACGCCGCCGCGGTGCCCGACTATCTGCGGCTGCTGGAGGCCGGCATCAACGTCGTCTCCACGAGTTCGACCAGCCTGGTGTACCCGCCGAGCTACTTTCACCCGCAGTGGCGCGAACAGCTCGAGGCGGCGGCCACCGCCGGTGCCGCGTCGTTCTACGTATCCGGTATCTTCCCCGGGTTCGGCTCCGATCAGCTGGCGCTGCTGCTGGCCACCCAGTCCAAGACGATCCGGACCGTGACGGTGCGCGAGATCGCGCTCAATGACCACTACCCGGTCGCCGACGTCATGATGGACGGCATGGGATTCGGCCGACCGTTGGAGTTCAAGCCGATGCTGAGCACCCCGGGATTCATCGAGATGGCGTGGAGCGCACCGATTCACCTGATGGCCCGGGGCTTCGGGGTCCAGGTGCAGGAGATCCGCGGCTCGCTGGGCCGGCGGGTCACCGACCGCGATATCGAGGTCGCCTTCGGGACGATTCCGGCCGGAACGTGCGGCGCGGTGTGCACCCGTGCGGCCGGCGTCATCGACGGCCGGGAGGCCATCGTGGTCGAGCACATCATCCGGATGGCACGGGACGTGGCCCCCGACTGGCCGACCTCAGACTGCGACGCCACCTACCGGGTAGACATCGACGGTGAACCGGACATCCACTGCGCGATGACGCTCGGTGATCCTGAAGGCCATGGCGCCGGCCGCGGCGCGATGGCGGCGACCGCGATGCGCGTCGTTAACGCCGTGCCCTACGTGGTGGAGGCGGCGCCGGGACTGCTGAGTTCGCTGGACCTGCCGATGACGCTGCCCCGGCACGTGTTTGGTGGCGTGCAAGCCGGCTGATGAGTGAGGTTTCCGACTCATCGGTGCTCGTCGGGCACCTGCTTGCGCTTGCCATGGCCGATCAGATACTGGAAGACCTTGCACCGTGAACTAGTCTGCACCTAGTCGGTGGCGCAGCAGGGGCAATCCGGGTCCTTCGAGTTCATCAACGAGCACGGCGCGGCCGGCGATGGTCATCATTAGCGCGGCCGTGGAACCGCGGACCTCGACTCCGGTCCGCCAGGTTCGATCAACGTCGGTGGCGTGCAGCGAAATGCCCCGCAGGAGCCCCAGCGGTACGAAGCCGAAGGGCCACGGTCCGGTCAAGAAGTCCAGTGCGAGCGAGGCGCGAGCAGGATCGGGCTCAAATGGCAGGTCGAGGGGAATCGTGATGTCGCCGCGGTGGACCAAGACATCGGCCAGCGGGTCGAGGGGACCGAATAGTGGTGGACTCAGATGATGATCGGCGTTCTGCCGCAAACTGGTAACAATCTCGTCGGCTGGCAACCGTGCGCGGCAGCGGGCGAGGCCATCGACGGCGCGCGCCATGCTTGCCCGGCGCAGGGCCGTGCCCATGAACACCCAAAAGCTGTCGGCGAAGACGCTGACCAGGTGCGCGGCTACGGTCTTGATGTCCCAGCCGGCGCATAGGCTGGGTGTGGCCAGCTGCGCATCGTCAAGGGTGTCGAGCAAATCGGCGATCTGCCGCCGCTCGTCGGCGACGGCGGCGAAGATCACGTCGCGGTCCAGCCGCATGGCGCTGCCACCTCCTCTGCGGTCCATCCAGCTGTCGCCCTAACGCGACCTTCACCACGATCCATACAACCCGACACAGTCCAGCGACCGTTCGCGGAGAAAGCAGCAGAGCCGTCGTCTGGGGACCGGGATACCCATTGGGTTCTCCGGCAAATCGGTCCGCAATCCAACGCAGCGCCAACGGAGTTGAGAGGGGATACAACAGCGCGTGTTCACTGAGCCGGTCGCGCAGATACGTCACCCGCGCACCCTGATCTTGATAACTCTCGACCAGGGTATCGATATGTCGGACGTTGATGAATTGATCGTGGATCGCCTGTACCACTAACAACGGCATCGCCGGCGCGGCCTGGCCGAGTCGCAGCTCGCCAAACATCTCGAGCACCTCCGGCATGGCGAGGATCTCATCGAGCGGGCAGTCCAGGTAACGCGCAGTCTCTCGCAGACCGCACCGGAACAAGGCGCCGACCATCGTCGTGCCTTCCAGCCTGGTCAGCAATGCCTGCCCCGACGCGTTGGCGTGTGTATGCACGATCCGCTGCAAACCCGGATATTCACGAACCAACGCTGCCAACGCCAAGGCTGGCAGACCCGCATACAGTGATCCGTCCAGGTCCCGGAAGATTTCGCCAGGATCGCCGACCGGCGCACCGAGCACCGCCCCGACGATATTCAATTCAGGCGCATAGCTGGCCCACAACTCCGCCACCCAACTTGACGCTAGCCCACCGCCGGAATACCCGCACAGCGCGACCGGTGCCGATCGCGCGACGCCGGCCGGCTCGAAACCCTGGGCTGCCCGAATTCCGTCCAAGACGCAATATCCCGGCTCCCGTGGTGCCGTCCAGCTGCCCCGCGCGCCGCCGTGGTCAGGGACGAGCACCCGCCACCCCTGGGCTAGGGCGCACGCCATCGGCACGTACTCCCACGCCGGCGCACCGCCGAAAACCTTGGCTAGCTTGGCGTGACGGCGCAAGAGATACGATGGGAAACCGGTCGACGCTAGGGCATCAATCGCACATTGATACGACACAACGGGAGCCGCCGGGTCAGGCTCACCGTGCGCGGATCGGATGACCGTGGTCACCGTCGCCTGGGGTGCGCCACGCATATCGGCGGTGCGGTACAGCAGTTGGTACGCGACGACCCGCTGCGCAACGATACCCAGGAAGCCCAGCCGAACCTCGCGGGACCGCAGCACCGTGCCAGGTGCCGATGTTTCGAAGCCGTCGGGTGGTTGGCAGAAAGGATCCTGGCCCGGCGGAAGCGGGCGCCCGAAGTCGACCTCGTGTGCAGCCGGAAATTCGACTGGGGTCCAACGAGACTCAGTCATCGGCTAGTGCGCAGGATGCGCTATCGGCCCGGACCGTTGGGCCACTTCAGCAGTGAGCCCGCATCGACCCGGATCTGCTGTCCGGTGATGTAGCGGGCATCGTCGCTGGCCAAAAAGACCCCGAGGTTGGCCATGTCCTCTGGCTCGACATACGGGATGGGCATGGCTTGGAAGATGGTGAACAGCGGTTCGGCGTCCTCCCGTGTGGCCTTCTTGCCCTCGGCGGTCAGATCCGGGCGGAACATGGAGTACATGCCGTCGTTCTGCAACAGGTGGGTGTTGCAGTTGGTCGGATGGATGGCGTTGATCCGGATCATCCGGGGAGCCAGGTGCAGGCACATTTCCTCGACGTACTCCATCACGATGCGTTTGCTCCACCCGTAGCCGGCGCCGCCGGGCCCCATGTTGGGGTTGTCGGTGGTGCCGCGGATCATGCCCGCGGTCGACCCCGTGACGATGATCGAGGCTCCGTTGGGCAGGTGCGGAATCGTGACGGCGACGGTGTTCATCACACCGAGCAGGTCGACATCGGAGGCGTCGACGAACTGCATCGGGTCCGGTTTGCCCATCGCCATCGGCAGGATGCCGGCGTTGGCGACGACTATGTCGATGTGGCCCAGGTCGGCCAGTCCGGCTTCGACGGCCTCGCGCAGCTCGTGCCGCTCCCGCACGTCGGCGATCCGGGCGACCACCCGGCGTCCGAGTTCCTTGACCGCTCTTTCCGTCTCGGCGAGATCCTCGGGTGTCGCCAGGGGATAGGGATTCGACTCGATCTCGCGGCAGATGTCGACCGCGATGATGTCGGCGCCTTCCTTGGCCATCGTGAGCGCGTGGGCGCGTCCCTGCCCGCGGGCCGCGCCGGTGATGAATGCGACTTTGCCGCTGAGCTTTCCGGACATGCATCCTCCATGATTGCTGGGCATGTGGTATGAACCCGCGCTTGCGCGCAAACCGAACCTATGTGATGCCGCCGGCTTAATCAATAGGTGGTGGAACAAAACTTTGGTAGGCGCATTGCGTTGCGCGAGCAGACGCAAAAGCCCCCAAACGCGAGGCGATTAGGGACTTTTGCTGGGGGCACCGCCCGCTTGCGGGGGACTGCTCGGCGATCGGCACGACACCTCTGACGGCGGCGCCGGGAGCCGGAGCGTTCGTGACTGTGCGATTTCATGCGCCCGGGCGGCGTATCGCGTATGAAAATGCACAGTCGGCGCAATTAGCGCCCTCGCGCTATGCGTCGACGCCGCGATCGGTGACTCCGCGCACCACCGTGTCGCGGGAAAGCACCAGCGCCGCCCGCGTTCCCTCGGCCGCCACGATGTTCTCCGGCATCCACAGCACGTCCATCACACACCGCGACAGCATTTCCAGGGAGGGGGTGTCGATACGGATCTCGCCCGACCGGGTCCCTTCCGACAACAGCGATTTGAGTTGTCGGAGCCGTGTGGTGAAGGCCAGGCCGGGGTTGGGGGTGTCCGGCGGCGAGTGGCGCATCCACGCCAGCTGGATCTTCCACTCGTCCGGGAACTGGTCCAAGGCGTTGATGTGGACCCAGCTCAGCGCGTCGAGTTTCTCGATGGGGGTCGCGTCGCTGCGCAGCACGGCGGCAAAGCCGCCGCCGACCTTCGTGCCGAACGACTCCATGATCGACGCCAGGAGTTCGTCCTTGGACCCGATCAGCCGGTAGACGGTACCGGTGCCCATCCCGGCCGCCGAGGCGATATCCCGGATGGTGGTGACCTCGTAACCCTTGCGGCCGAACTCGGCGCGCGCCACCGCGCGGACGTGCTCGGCTTTATCCTCGGACCCGGATGCGCGTTCTTCGGCCCAGGTCTTGATGGCGTTCTCGGCGGCCGCGAACGCGGGGGAGCGGTCCAATTCCGCATCGCCATACGGCCGACTAGCCAAGCCCTGCAACATGATGCGGCACAGGACCGCCGCGGTTTGGTCGGCGGCGGCCTTATGCCGGATGACGTCGAGCCCCACGTGCATCATCGACTGGCACATCCGGTCGGCCAGCGTCGGTAGATCGATATCCGGCCGGATATACCCACTCCATCTACCGGCGCGCAGGGTCTGCAGCATCGCCTGTTGCACCGCGGTGGGCGGCTCCCGCAGCAATTTGACCAGCTCCGGGTTGGCGCTGGGCGCCGCATAAAACGACATCTGCAGCGCGGCGCGGTGCGCCACCGCGCACCGCGCGATCGCCGTTCCCAACTCGATAATCGCCTCGGACACCGGTTGAGAACCCGCGTCGTCCAACCTGTCATGCGCGGCCTCGCCGACTCGCTCCAGGTCGGCGTGATAGCGCCGGACCAGTTCGACCAGGATTGCCTCTTTGGACTCGAAATGGTGGTACAGGCTGCCCGGGAGGATCCCGGCGGCGTCGGCGATCTCCTGCAGGGAAGTGCGCAACCCCGAGGACGCGATCAGC
The DNA here is from genome assembly GCF_001854525.1 of Mycobacterium talmoniae. NCBI lineage: Bacteria > Bacillati > Actinomycetota > Actinomycetes > Mycobacteriales > Mycobacteriaceae > Mycobacterium > Mycobacterium talmoniae. The sequence continues at coordinate 4,334 of NZ_MLQM01000026.1, read as the reverse complement.
GCGGCGGCGGTCTGTAAGATCTCGGTGCGGCGTGTCCCATCGTCGTAGGCGCTGGCGCGGCTCGCGGAGGTTGCCGACCCGGCTGGCTTTTGCCGCCCCACGTCACCTCCCTGCTCCCGCTATCAGCCGGGATCACCCGCGCATCTACAGACCGAACATTTGGTTAAACGCTACCAGAAGGTAGCTGCGGGACTGGGTAGTTGGGCGGCGAGGGGGCGCGTACATCAGGTGCCGGTGGGCAGCTTGGCGGCGAGGTCGAGAACGGTCACGGTGTCGACGCCGGTCTTCTTGAGCCGCTCCGAGGAACGGTAGCCCAGGTCCACGTCCTGGGCCTGCGCCCGTAGCGCCCCGACCGTCGCCCGCTCGCGGGGCAGATGCCGGAACATGTCGAAGGAAAACAGCCGCAGCGCATTCTCGTGGGTGATCTTGTTGATCTCCGCGTCGGGGACCCCGTCGAGATAGCCCGCCAGCGACTCGGGCGCCAGGGGCCAGGTCGAGTCGGAATGCGGGTAGTCGCACTCCCAGGTGATCATGTCCAGGTTGAGCTTGTGCCGGCTCTCGACGCCGAACACGTCGTCGATGAAGCAAGTGACGATGCGCTCCAGGAACACCTCGCTGGGCAGCTTGTCGCCGAAGTTCTGGTGCGTCCACCCGCGGTGCATCTTGTAGACCCGGTCGATGCGCTCCAGAAAGTACGGGATCCAGCCGATGCCGCCCTCGGACAACGCGAAGGTCAGGTCGGGAAACCTGCGCAGCGTCGGCGACCAGACCAGGTCGGCCGCCGCGTTGACGATGCTCATCGGCTGCAGGGTGATCATCGTGTCGACCGGCGCGTCGACCGAGGTGATCACCACCGAGGACGACGAGCCGATATGCAGGCACACCACGGTGTTTTCGTCGCTACATGCTTGCCAGAACGGGTCCCAATGCGGATCGTGCAACGACGGATACTCCAGCTTGGTGGGGTTTTCCGAGAATGTGACGGCATGGCAGCCCTTCTTGGCCACCCGGCGGACCTCGTCGGCCATCAGGTTCGGGTCCCAGATCGGTGGCAGTGCCAGCGGGATCATCCGACCCGGGTAGGCGGCGCACCACTCGTCGATGTGCCAGTCGTTGTAGGCGCGCAGCACCGCGAGCCCAAGTTCCTTGTCCTTGGCGCGCGCGAAGTACTGTCCGCAGAACTGCGGGTAGGACGGAAAGTTCATCGCGGCGGCAACGCCGTTGGCGTTCATATCGCGGATCCGCTCGTGGATGTTGTAGCAGCCGTCGCGGATCTCGCTGAGCTTGGTGGGTTCGGCGCCGTACTCATCCGGCGGGCGGCCGGCAACCGCGTTGAGTCCGACGTTGGTCGCTTCTTGCCCCTCGAAAACCCAGGCGTCGGTGCCGTCGGTCCGCTGGATCAGCTTGGGTACGTCGTCCTTGTATTTGTCGGGGATGTGACCGTCGAACATGCCGGGCGGCTCGACGAGGTGATCGTCCACGGAGACGAGGATGTAATCGTCCATCTTCATGGCGGGCTCCTTGTGCTGTCGGTGCATTCCACGGGCAGCGACTGACGATGATGGCCGACCCGTTAGGGCAGGGTCGTGTCGACCTCATTGGACCGAACGCGTCGCATCTGTGACTCTACGGCGGAACAGATATTTGGTCAACGCCCCGCGGCGCCGCCGCTGCGGTCATCATCCTGCGATGGAACGGAATTCGGGCGCGATCTGGTCGCTTAGCTGGGCCCACGGGACCGTGACGACTTTGAGCCCGCGGCCGAATTGCACGTCGGGGAAGTGCAACTGAACACCCTCATGGGTGGGGATCCAATACCTGAAGTTGACGTCAACCGGTGCGAACTGGCCGGCGCGTCGCCAGTCACGGACGTCCTGCGCGGACGCCACGGCGGTGATATTCGCTTCGACCTGGTCTGCGAGCCGGGCCAGCCCTGCGGTCTTATCGCGAAACAGGTTGTCCCACGTGATAACGATGCCGCTGCGGGTGTCGCAGACGACACTGCCCACCGTTTGCATCGGCATGTGCGGCTCGTCGGTGTTGTATGCCCCGACGAACAGTTCGGACACCGTCGTCGCCCGCGCATCCATCGTGCCGGTCGCGTCGAACGTCCAGGGACGTTTCGTTGAGCCATCCCACGTCGCCTGTGCGACTTCACGGTTCGCCTCGGTATCAATGTGCTGGTTGATGACCGCCGCCGTTGGCGACTCATCGGCGTTGACGCGCTGATAGTGCACGGTCCAGGTCCCCAGCCCGTCGGGACTGGCGCCCGACATCGCCGCGGGCACGACCGTCGTCCCGGGATCTCCGGCGGCGGGTTCGGCCCAGGCCAAGCTCGTCAGGACGGTGCTCGTTAGTGCGAGCGCCACCAGCATCGGCGCGCCGCGCCACGTTAGGTTCATCGCAGCTCCTCTCTGGCGCCCGGCAGGATCCCGCGCGCGGGACCGCAGTGGTCGTCAACCGGGTGGGTCCGCGGGCAGCTGCACCTGCATCGGCGAGCCGCCGAACGGGGTCGGCAGCGTGGGGGCGTCGGTCGGAGCCGGGTCGGTCTGCGCCTTGGGGTCATACCCGGGCGGCGGGCCGGCCGTGTCGTCGCCGGGCGGGCGCGGTGCGTTGCGGGCGCCGCGGACCAGGACCGCGGGGTCGGGGTTCTTGCAGTAGGTGTACAGGTACGGCTCGGGATAGTTCGGCAACGCCGGCGGCAGCGCCGGAAGCCCGTAGTCGCAGCTGTAGCGGGGATACAGGTCCACGAGCACCCAGACCGCGCCGTCGCGTACCACACCGGCGAGCGCTTCCACCGCGGAGCCGCCGCGATCCGAGTTGACGAGTTCGTTCAGGGCGGGCAGCCGCACCGACGACAGCTGCGCGGTAGTGGCGAGATTGCCCAGCAGCTGCACCATCGTGTCGGAGTTGTCCTCGATGATTTTGTCCAGCGCGGTCAGTGGTCGCTGGCCGCGGTCGACCAGGCTGCGGAATCCCCCGTCCATCGAACGGGTGCCGCGCAGGATGTCGTGCAGGTTCTGCGAGGTGTGCATCAACCCCGAGTTGGTCTCGACGAGGGTGGTCAACACCGTCCGGCTGGTGCGCAACACACTGACCGTTTGGGGAAGTACGGAATCGAGGGCCGATATCAGGAACACCCCGCCGTCGAGCAAGGCCGCCAGTTTCGCGGGCCCCTGATTCGACACCCGAAGTTCGGTGGTGATGGCGGCCAGCTTGTCCGGGTCCACCTGCGCCAGCATCCCGTTGGCGTCGGCGAGCAGTTGCGCCAGTGACACCGGTACGGCGGTGCGGTGCTCGTCGAGGACGGTGCCGTCGGTCAGGGCCGGCCCGCCGGGTTGTTGGGGCTGGAAATCCAGGTATTGCTCGCCGGCCGCCGACAGCGCGGAAACCCGGGCCAGGCTATCGCGCGGCACCCTTATTCGGCTGTCGATCTCGATGGAGGCCACCACGCCGGTGTCGGTGAATCGGACCGAATCGACCCTGCCGATCCGGACGCCCCGCAGCGTCACGTCCTGATTGGCCAGCAGGCCCCCCGATTCGCGGAGTCGTACCTGAACGGCGATGGTGGACCGGACAGGGCTAATCCCCAGCGTGCCACCGACGATGTACACCGTGACGGCGATCAGGGTCACCACGATGCCGGTCACCGAGGCCGCGACGCGATGCCGGGTCAACGCCCGTACGGCGTAGACCAGCAGTCGGGCTGGGCCTTCCAGAAGTGGCCGGGTGGTCTTCATCGGGGCTGGTGCTCGGGTCCGTATATCCGGCCCAACAGCACGTTCCACTCGTAGCGGAGGCTGCCGATCATGGCGTGCCAGTCGGTGCCGTCGGGGCCGTGGATTCCGGGATCCCCGGGATAGTTTTTGTCGGGCAGCGCACCGAGCGCCAGCTGGGTGACGATTCCGACGGCGTGGACGTTGGGCCCGCTGGTGATGTGTGTGATCCCGGAGATCATCCGATTCCAACTGTTGAGGTTGAGCTCGGGGTCGGTGGAGATTTGGTTGAAGACATCCGAAAGCCGGTTGAGATCGGCGACGGTGCCGCGGCTGTCCGTCCCCTGCATCGAGGGGAAGCGGTTGATTTGGCGCGTGATCCGGCCGGTCGCTGAAACCAGGTCGGCCAGGCTCGTCGCATTGTCGGCGAGTGTTTCGGTGGCCGGTGCGGCCGCGGTGAGCACCGCGTCGAGGGTGTCACGGCGAGCCGACAGGGTGGCGGCCAGCTCGGAGGTGTCGCGCAGCGCGCCGTCGATCTGCGCCGAACGCTGGTTGAGCCGCGACAGCAGCATGTTGGAGTTATGCATCAGTGCGGCGACTTTCTCCCCGCGCCCGCCC
>NZ_MLQM01000025.1:0-44127 GCF_001854525.1 Mycobacterium talmoniae | reverse complement strand
CACCGCCAGAGCGCACCACACCACCCACACCCCCCCACCGCCACCTGCCCTCGTCGCGCATCGCCCGCACAACACCTCGCGTGCTCCTCACCTACTAATCCGTCGGCGGCGTCGGATGCGTATACGAGACAGGCGCGTGGCCGCGCTGACCGACAAGCTGGTGCATCGCCGCCGCGGCGGCTACTGCTACGAGCACAACAACCTGATGGGCTACGTGCTGACCGCGCTTGGCTTCGAGGTGGACCGGCTGGCCGGGCGAGTGGTGTGGATGAATCCCGACGGACTGGACGGGCCCCCGCACGCCGAGACCCACCAGGCGCTGGCGGTCCACGTTCCCGGCGTCGGCGAACCGTACCTGGTTGACGTCGGATTCGGCGGGCAGACGCTGACCTCGCCGATCCGGCTGATCGCCGGACCCGCCCAGCAGACCCCCCACGAGCCGTTCCGGCTGCGCACCCACGGCCACGGCTACGTGCTGGAAACCCTGGTGCGCGAGGTGTGGCAGCCGCTGTACACCTTCACCACCGAACCGCGCCCGCTGATCGACATGGAGGTCGGCAGCTGGTACGTGTCCACCCATCCGGAGTCGATCTTCGTGGTCGGGCTCAGCGCGGCGCTGGTCACCGCGGACGCCCGGTGCAATCTGCGCGGGCGCCACCTGGCCATTCACTCCCGGGGCGGGCAGACCGAACGCATCGCGTTCGACACCGCCGCGCAGGTGCTCGACGCGCTGACCGGGCGGTTCGGGATCGACGTGACCGGCCTCGGCGATGTCGAGGCACGGGTTGCGCAGGTCCTCGACAGGTAGGGTGTCGCGGCCTAGTCCCAAGCGTCGCACCCGCCCCTGCGAGAAGGCATAACGCCGTCCGAAAACGGATAACGCGGGTGATATCAGGTCGGACCTCGCCGCAGCCTGGGGGAGTTTCGACCTGGAGATCGGCGAGGTGATGTCGCCGGGCTATCCGTTTCCAGCACCGCAGGCTGGTCCAGATTTGGTACGGATGTGACTGGTGTGACCGGCTTGGTTAATCGCTGGCCAACGGTGGGCAAACTAGGCTGAGAGGTCACGCATTCCGAAAAGCCCGGCCGGACCCATGGTGCCGGCCGATCGAAAGGTGTCGGGTATCCAATGGTTGATGCACCGTCTGATGCCGACACCGGCGACGTCGCTGCGCTGCGGGAGCGCCGACTCATCCTCGTGCGCCGGGCCGCGATCGCCGTCTGGGTGATCGTGGTGGTGTTCCGGACCTGGACCACCGGGTTCGCATTCAACCGGGAACTGCTGCTGGTCTACATTTGCGCGGGTTTGCTGGCGGCGAGCATCGGCCGCAAACGGATGCTGCAGGTCATCCTCGACTGGCTGCCGTTCGCCCTGGTGCTGGTGGTCTACGACCTGAGCCGGGGGGCGGCGCTGTTTTTGGGGACGCCCACCTGGTGGCAGCCGCAAGTGGACGCCGAGCGCTGGCTGTTCTTTGGTGTGGTGCCGACGGTCTGGCTGCAGGAGCACCTCAAACTGCCCCATCCGCCGTGGTGGGAGGTGGTGATGAGCACCGTCTACATGTCGTTCTTCATCCTGCCGTACGTGGTCGCCGGGGTGCTGTGGCTGCGCAACCGCGACGACTGGAAGGCGTTCGTACGCCGCTTCGTCGTGCTGCAGTTCGCCGCGCTGATCGTGTATATCCTGCTGCCCGCGGCGCCGCCGTGGGCGGCCGCCCGCTGCACGCCCGCCGACGTCGCGGGTGGTCCGTCCGATCCGCCCTGCATGTTTCGCTCGGCGCGCGGCGTCCCCGACGGCGGTTTGCTGGGCGCCATGTCCACCAGCCGGCCCGGGGCCCATCAGTGGGTGGAACGCATCTCCACCCGCGGTTGGGGAACCCTGCACCTGAACTCGGCGAAGTCGCTGATCGACGAGGGGCAGGCCAACGTGAACCTGGTGGCCGCCATCCCGTCGCTGCACGCCGCGCTGACCGCGATGGTGGCAGCCTTTTTGTGGCGTCGGGTCGCGGCCAAGTGGCGGCCGCTGCTGGTCGCCTACCCGCTGATCATGGCGTTCCTGCTGGTGTACACGGCCGAGCACTATGTGTTCGACATCCTGCTGGGTTGGTTGTTCGCGGTGATCGTCTTGATGGCACTGGCCCGGCTGGAGGCCCGGTGGCAACCGGGGTGGTGGCGCCGACGTCCGGCCCCGGCAGCCGTCGCCGCCGACCGGGTGCCGCTACCAGCCTCGCCCGTCGACGATGGTGTCCCAGGCGTCGGCGGACAGGACGGCGCGACCCAGGCGCCGGGCATGGTGCCCGGGGCGGCCGAACTCGTCGACCCAGCTGTGCGCGCGGGTGGTCGCCAACCACAACCGGTGCTCGATCGTCACACCGATAGCGCCGTGTAACTGATGGGCCGCGGTCGTCACCGCCGGCACGACCCGCCCGAGCACCACCTTGGCCACGGTGACCGCGTAGTCGGCCTGCGCGCTGCCGAAACCGTGGTCGGTGGCCGCCGCGACGGCCAAGGTCGTGGCGGCGCGGGCCCGTTCGATCCCGCCGGCCATCCCGGCCAGCGCCTGCTGCACCGCCTGGAAGGCGCTGAGCGGGCGGCCGAACTGGGTGCGCTCCCGGGTGTGGGCCGCCGACCACTCGGCGGCCGCGTCGAGCACCCCCACCGTTTGTACACAGCGGGCCCAGGCGCCGCGGCGGGTGAGCTCCTCGCCGGCGGACGCCTCGATCCCGGTGAACGCCGCGACGGGCAGGTCGAAGCCGACCCCGTGGCGCGGCTCACCGGCCAGGTTGTGGCCCTCGCTGACCTGCAGGTCGGCCGCGTCGACGGCGTCGACCAGCAGCGCATCGCCGGTGCGGGCCGCCACCAGCACCTCCGCGGCCGCCGGCAGCCACGGCACCCCGGCCGCGGTGCCGGTGACCCGCCCCGCCGCGACCGTCGCGTCGGCCATCGCCACCGTCAGCGGTGCGGCATCGGGCGCCTCGACGCCGGCCGCGGCCGCCAGCCACCCGGCCAGCAGGTCGGTCTCGGCGACCGGCACCGCCCCGGCGTGCCGGGCCAGCCCGCGCAACACGACCGCGGCCACGCCTGGGTCGGCCTCGCCGCTGCTGGTCAGCCGGGTCAGCCCGGTGTCGTGCAGGGTGTCCCACAGCTCGTCGTCGAAACGTTCCGGCCGGGTGCGGTGGCCCAGCCGAGCCTCAAACGAGCGCCGGCCGATCTCGTCGACCAGCCGACGCACCTCGGCGCACTCGTCATCGTGGTCGCCCCCGAACACGCCACCGGCCAGCCATCCGGTCACCGCAACCCCATCCCGCGCGCTACCACCCCGCGCAGCACCTCGTTGGTCCCGCCGCGCAGGGTGAACAGCGGCGCGTGCAGGCGCGCGGTGTCCACCAGGGCGCGCAGTTCACCGGGCGCCTCCAGGGAGTCCAGCACCTCGGCGACCACCTCGACGGAGTCCTGTTCGAACCGGGTGCCCAGATCCTTGACCAGCGCGGCCTGGTTGGTGGGCTGGCCGCCGGCGGCCAGCGCCCGAGCCACCGACACCGACAGCTGCCGCAGCGAAATCAGCCGCGCCACCAAGTCCCCCACCCGGGCCGCCGTCGCGTCCTCGACCTGCTGGGCGGCCAGGGCGCGGATCAACGCCAGGATCAGCGGTGCGGTCGACAGGATCCGTTCGGGTCCGCTGCGTTCGAACGACAGCTCGGCGGTCACCTGCCGCCAGCCGTTGCCGACCTCGCCCAGCACATCGGTGTCGGGTACGAACACGTCGGTGTAGACGACCTCGTTGAAGTGGTGCGCGCCGTCCATCCCGACGATCGGGTCGATCGTCACGCCGGGGGCGTCGGTCGGCACCAGGAATTGGGTGAAGCCCGCATGCCGGTGCGCCGGGTCGGCCGGAGCGGTTCGGGCCAGCACCACCACCTGATGGGCGCGGTGCGCGCCGCTGGTCCACACCTTGCGGCCGTTGAGCACCCAGCCGCCGTCGGCGCGGGTGGCCCGCGCCGCGGCGGCGGCCAGATCGGACCCGGCCTGCGGTTCGCTCATCCCGATCGCGGAATAGAAGCGGCCGGCCGCGATGCGGGGCAGGATCCGGCGGCGTTGCTCGTCGGTGCCGTAGGCCAGCAATCCGGGCGCCACCTGACGATCGGCGACCCAGTGTGCGGCCACCGGCGCGCCGGCGGCCAGCAATTCCTCGGTCACGACATAGCGGTGCAGGTGACCCAACCCGCGCCCGCCGTAGCCCACCGGGATGGTCAGGCCCAGGAAACCGGCGTCGGCCAGGCGCGCGGAAAAGCCTTCGTCCCAACGGGATAGCCAACAATCCACGGCGGGCTGCCAGCCGAACGCGGCGGAGTCCGCGACCAGGAACTCGCGCACCGCCGAGCGGAGATCGGCCAGCTCGGCGTCGGCGACGCACAGCGCGTCGAAATCGCTCACCGGGGCTCAGCGGGTCCCGGTGAAGTGCGCCAGCGCGCCGGACAACTCCAGCCGCGTCACGCTCAACCCGGCACTGGTCAGCCAGTCGTGCAGTTCGTCGACGCTGCCGCCGACACCGAACAGGTCGGCGCGCCGCAGCGCGGCGATGGCCAGATCCTGGCGCAGGCCGGCGCCGCGCACCACCGAATCCCCCACCAGCCGGCCGCCGGGCCGCAAACAGCGGGCCATCTCGGTGACCGCGGCCGCCGGGTCGGGCAGGCAGTGCAACCCGTTGAAGGTGACGCACAGGTCGAACTCGTTGTCGGCGAACGGCATCCGCTCGATGTTGGCCTCGGTGAACTCGATGCCGTCCAGCCCGAGCCCGCTGGCCGCCCGCCGGGCGCGGCCCAGCATGTCGGGGGAGATGTCGGCGGCGACGTAGCGCACCCGCTGGCCGGGCCGCAGGCCGCGCAGCGCCACGCCGCCGCCGCACGGGACGTCGAGCACCGCCGCGCCGTCCGGCAGGTCGCCCAGCACCCGCAGGCTGTCGTAGAACATCCGGACGTCGGTGCCCCACAGCGCCAACCCGAACGGCCGGGCCAGCCATTCGTGTTCCACCGCGAAGTCATACACCGCACCACCCCACCGGTCCGCGATGCTGCGCTGCCCCCACCTGGTTCGCCGCTCCGACATGGGCTCCAGCCTCGCGGCCCGCGGATGGCCCTGTCAACAGTGCCGTCGGGCGGTTACCGTCGAACCCCATGACCAAGATTGCGGAGACCTCCGGCGTCCGGAAGGTGGGTCTGCTCAGCATCGGGGCGTACCGCCCCGAGCGGGTGGTCACCAACGATGAGATCTGCGAAAACATCGAGTCGTCCGATGAGTGGATTTACACCCGGACCGGGATCAAGACCCGCCGGTTTGCGGCCGACGACGAATCCGCGGCCTCGATGGCGATCGAGGCCGGGCGCCGGGCCGTCGCCAACGCACTGCTCGCGGCCACCGACATCGACGCCGTAATCGTGGCCACCAACACCCACTTCCTGCAGACCCCACCGGCGGCGCCGATGGTGGCAACGGCGCTGGGCGCCAATGGGATTCCCGGCTTCGACATCAACGTGGGATGCGCCGGGTTCGGCTACGCGCTCGGGGTTGCGGCCGACATGGTGCGCGGCGGCAGTGCCGGCAAGGTGTTGGTGATCGGTTCGGAGAAGCTGTCGCCCACGATCGACATGCATGACCGCGGCAACTGCTTCATTTTCGCCGACGGCGCCGGCGCGGTGGTGGTCGGCGAAACACCCGATCAGGGCATCGGCCCCACCGTTTGGGGCAGCGACGGCGAGCAGACCAACGCGGTCCGCCAGGACATCGACTGGATTGCCCACGCGGAGAACCCGACCGGCCCGCGGCCGTTCCTGCGGATGGAAGGCACCGCGGTATTCCGCTGGGCCGCCTTCGAGGTCGGCAAGGCCGGTGCGCGTGCCCTGGAGGCGGCCAAGGTGCCGCCGGGGAAGGTGAAGGTGTTTGTGCCCCATCAGGCCAACAGCCGAATCAACGAACTGCTGGCCAAGAATCTGAACCTGGCGCGGGGCGTGGTAGTCGCCAATGACATCGTGCACACCGGGAACACCTCGGCGGCCTCGATCCCGCTGGCGATGGAGGAGTTGTTGTCGACCGGTGCGGCCAAACCCGGCGATTTGGCGCTGCTGCTGGGCTACGGTGCCGGCCTGAGCTACGCCGCGCAGGTGGTGCGGCTGCCGCCGGTACCGTTCGAGTGAGATCCGCCGACGGTTTACACTTCGGTGGTGAGTTGTCAACCGAGCGGGTCGGCTGATGCCCAGAAGGATTGCGGATGAGTATTTCGTTGCTGCTTGAAATGGCGGTATCGAGCGACCCCGACCGGCTGGCCGTCGTCTCCGGGGACCTGCGGTTGACGACGAGCGAGCTCAGCGACCTCGCCGACGGCGGCGCGGGGGTGATCAGCGCGTCCGGGGCCGAGCATGTCGCCTATGTCGGTGCCGGCGGGGCGCTGCTGCCGCTGCTGCTGTTCGCCTCGGCGCGCGCCGGGCGGGCCGTCACCCCGATCAACTACCGGCTCTCGCCGGAGGGCATTGCGGCGCTGATCGCCCGGCTGCCGCAGCCGCTGGTGGTCGTCGACCCCCGCTACGCCGAGGTGGTCGGCGATCTGGGCAAGCAGGTGATCGGTTCCGAGGAGTTTTTGGCCGCCGCACGCACCGCCGAGCCGGCCGCGGAGTTTCCGGATCCGGACTCGGTCGCGGTGGTGTTGTTCACCTCCGGCACCACCTCGGCACCCAAGGCCGTCGAACTCTCGCACAACAACCTGACCAGCTACATCACCGGCACGGTCGAATTCGGGTCCGCCGAACCGGGCGACGCGGCGCTGATCTGCGTGCCGCCCTACCACATCGCCGGGGTGGGTGCGGCGCTGTCGAACCTGTACGCCGGCCGCAAGATGGTGTACCTGCCCAACTTCGACGCCGAGGCGTGGGTGCGGCTGGTCAACGACGAGCAGGTCACCACGGCCACCGTCGTCCCGACCATGCTGGACCGCATCGTCACCGTGCTGGAGCGCGGCGGCCACCGGTTGCCGTCGCTGCGCAACCTGGCCTACGGCGGCTCCAAGGTGGGGCTGCCACTGGTGCGCCGGGCGCTGGACCTGCTGCCCGGTGTCGGTTTCGTCAACGCCTACGGGCTGACCGAAACCAGCTCCACGATCGCGGTGCTGACCCCCGAGGATCACCGCGCGGCGCAGGCCGCGGCCGATCCCGCGGTCACCAAACGGCTCGGGTCGGTCGGTCAGCCGGTGCCGGGCATCGAAGTGCAGATCCGCGACGCCGACGGCACGGTGCTCCCGGCGGGCCGCAGCGGTGAACTGTTCGTCCGCGGGGAGCAGGTGTCGGGCCGCTACACCGGGATCGGCTCGGTGCTCGACGCCGAGGGCTGGTTCCCGACGCGCGACATCGCCACGTTGGACGAGGACGGCTACCTGTTCCTTGGCGGACGCTCCGATGACACCATCATCCGCGGCGGGGAAAACATCGCGCCCGCCGAGCTGGAGGACGTGCTGATCGAGCACCCGCAGGTGCGTGACGTCGCGGTGGTCGGTGTGGACGATCCGCACTGGGGACAGGCGATCGTCGCGGTGGTGGTGCCCGCCCCCGGCGCCGACCCCGACCCCGAAGAGCTGCGCGCGTACGTGCGTAAAAGCCTGCGCGGGTCGCGGACCCCTGACCGCGTAGTGTTTCGAGGTGAGCTGCCTACCAACGCGACCGGTAAGGTGCTGCGCCGCGAACTTGTCGAAGAACTTCGGACCGCCCCGGCCGAGTAGTAACCCACGTCAAAGAGGACGACACCATGATCAAAAACGGCACCCGGTTACAGAGTCAGGTCTGCGACACCCAGGTCATTGTGGTCAGGAGCGCAGAGAGCCTGAACGATCTGCGCTGCGGCGGCGCCCCGATGGTCGACGTCGGCGCCGAGAAGTCCGGTGACCTCAACCCGGCCTTCGCCGACGGCACCGTGATGGGCAAGCGCTACGTCGACGCCGACGGCGCCGAGGTGCTGGTGACCAAGGCGGGCGCCGGAACGCTGTCCATCGGCGACACCGCGCTCAGCCTCAAAGAGGCCAAACCCCTGCCCGCCAGCGACTGAGTGCTCCCGCCTCCGCCGCGAGGGTGCGCAAATGTACAGTCCTACCCGCCAAAGCCTGGCATTTTGCGCACGTTGGCCGGAGGATAGCCACGCCTACGGGCGGCCGGGCACCCCGTGGCGGCGGACGAATTCGCGTGACTTGATCAGGAATTCCAGCTGACCGATGACGTCGCGCAGCGGCGCGACGGTACGCGACGCCCGGCACAGCACGACGGCGCCTTCCAGCGCGGCGATCGCGGTCACCGCCAGCGACGTCGCGTCCGGCTCGTCGAACCCGTCGGCGGCGAACGCCTGGGCCAGCGCGGCGCGCCAGTGGCCGAAAATCTTGCCGGCCTCCGCGGTCAGTTGCGGCTCCTCGTCGGCGGGCCCGATGGCCGCGGCCACCACCGGGCAGCCGGCGGTGAAATCGCTGTCCTGCAGCAGCCGTTCCCACACCTCGGTGAACTGCGCCAACAGCACCCGGCTGCCCTGGTCGGCGCTGCGGTCGATGCTGGCGGTGAGGGCATCGCCGGCGTAGTGCAGCGCCTCGGTCAGCAACTGGTTCTTGCCGCCGGGGAAGTGGTGATACACCGAGCCGCGCGGCGCGCCGCTGCGGGCCAACACTTCGTCGATGGTCACCCCGGCCGCCCCGCGCTCGCGCAGCACTTCGGCGGCGGTGGCGATCATCCGGTTGCGGGTGGTCCCGCGCTTGGTGCGCGGAGCGGTCGCAGTCGACGGCACGAGGTCCTCTTGTCGCGGGTTAGGCGGCGTGCAGGTGGCGCAACGCCACCGACCGCCACCGCGCCGTGCGCGGGTGCAGCCGGCCCGGACGCCACCGCCGGCTCGGCAGATCAGGCAACCGGCCGGTGAACTGGTGACCAGCGATGTTGACCTCGATGTCCCACATCGTCTGCCTCCTCAACGCGATGGTGCACCGCCGGAGCGCCACAACCACGAAAATATGACGACAAGCATACAACTACTGGAAGTAGTAGCACAAGTCCCACCTGCGGGTTTGGCGCCAAACCGGCAAAACATCAGGTGAACAATTTCGAAAGCCGGTCTTACCAACGGGGCGCGCGGACCACGTTTATGCAGTAACCCATAGAAATGCGGGAGATCGGGGTGCGTCGGACACCGCGCCCGCCCCGGTCGAGGAAGCGTCGCCAAGGCCGGTCCCGCGCGGCTGATCGGGGTTACGCTGAGCGCAGCCGTGCGACCGGGAGGATGCGGAGCCGATGGGCCACTACCACAGCAACGTGCGTGACCTGGAGTTCAACCTGTTCGAGGCGCTGGACCTGGAGCGGTCGTTGGCCAGCGGGGTGTTCGGCGACCTGGATGGCGAGTCGGTGCGCGAGATGCTGGCCGAGGCGGCGCGGCTGGCCGAGGGCCCGGTCGCGGAGTCGTTCGCCGACGCCGACCGACACCCGCCCACCTTTGATCCCGAGACGCACGCGGTGAGCTTGCCGGACTCCTTCAAGAAGTCGCTGCACGCCTGGCAGCAGGGGGAGTGGTTCCGGGTCGCGCTCGACGAGAAGGTCGGCGGCGTGCCGGCGCCCGCGATGGTCGGCTGGGCGATCAACGAACTGGTGCTCGGCGCCAACCCGGCGGTATTTATGTACATGGCCGGGCCGGTGCTGGCCAACGTGCTCTACCACTTGGGCAACGAGCAGCAGCGCCGCTGGGCATCGCTGGCGATCGACCGCAACTGGGGCGCCACCATGGTGCTGACCGAACCCGACGCCGGCTCGGACGTCGGCGCCGGACGCACCAAGGCCACCGAGCAGCCCGACGGCAGCTGGCACATCGACGGGGTGAAGCGGTTCATCACCAACGGCGACACCGACGACCTGTTCGAGAACATCATTCACATGGTGCTGGCCCGCCCGGAGGGCGCCGGCCCGGGCACCAAGGGGCTGAGCCTGTTCGTGGTGCCGAAATTCCTGCTGGACCCGGAGACCGGCGAGCCGGGGGAGCGCAACGGCGTGTTCGTCACCGGGCTGGAGCACAAGATGGGGCTGAAGGCCTCGGCCACCTGCGAACTGACCTTCGGCCAGCACGGGGTTCCGGCGACCGGCTGGCTGGTCGGCGACAGCCACAACGGCATCGCGCAGATGTTCAAAATCATCGAGTACGCCCGCATGATGGTCGGTACCAAGGCGATCTCCACCTTGTCGACGGGTTATCTGAATGCCTTGGAGTACGCCAAGACTCGGGTGCAGGGCGCGGATCTGACCCAGATGACCGACAAGACCGCGCCGCGGGTGACCATCATTCATCACCCCGACGTGCGGCGCGCCCTGCTGGTCCAGAAGACCTACGCCGAGGGGTTGCGGGCGCTGTACCTGTACACCGCGGCCCATCAGGATCCGACGGTGGCCGACATCGTGTCCGGCGCGGACGCCGAGCTGGCCAACCGGGTCAATGACCTGCTGCTGCCGATCGTCAAGGGCGTCGGCTCCGAACGCGCCTACCAATGCCTGACCGAGTCGCTGCAGACGCTGGGCGGCTCCGGCTTTCTGCAGGACTATCCGCTCGAGCAATACATCCGCGACGCCAAGATCGACAGCCTCTACGAGGGCACCACCGCGATTCAGGCGCAGGACTTCTTCTTCCGCAAGATCGCCCGTGACCACGGGGTCGCCCTGCAGCATCTGGTCACCCAGATCGAGAAAGTCCTCGGCGACGACAACACCCACCCCGAGCTGGCCGAGGCCCGCGGCAACTTGGCCACCGCGCTCGACGACGTGCGGGCCATGGTCGCCACCATGACCGGCTACCTGCTCGGTTCGCAGGACAATGCCCGCGAACTGTATCGGGTGGGCCTGCAGTCGGTGCCGTTCCTGCTGGCGGTCGGTGACCTGCTGATCGGCTGGCTGCTGCTGCGTCAGGCCCGGATCGCGCTGGACGCGTTGGCGCAGGATCCGGCCGAATCGGACCGCAACTTCTACCGCGGAAAGGTCACCGCGGCAACGTTTTTCGCCAAGAATGTGCTGCCCCGCCTGAGCGCTGAGCGTCGCATCGTGGACAACGTCGATCTGGCGCTGATGGAGCTCCGCGAGGACGCCTTCTAAGCGGGTTGGGTCAGCGGGGCGACCTGCACAGGATCTTCACAATCTCTGCTCGGTAGGTCCATCACAGCTGCCTAGAGTCGAATCGTGGCGATGAGACGCATCCTCGTGGTCGACGACGAGCCCACCATCCTGTCGTCGGTGGCGGCCCGACTGCGCGCCGAGGGCTTTACCGTCGGCACCGCCGTCGACGGTCCGTCGGCGGTGCAGGCGGCCCAGGAATCCCCGCCTGACCTGGTGGTTCTCGACGTGATGCTGCCCGGGTTCGACGGGCTGGAGGTGTGCCGGCGGGTGCAGGCCAACCGGCCGGTCCCGGTGCTGATGCTGACCGCTCGCACCGACGAGACCGACCTGCTGGTGGGCCTGGGCGTCGGCGCCGACGACTACCTGACCAAACCGTTCAGCATGCGGGAGCTGGTGGCGCGGGTGCAGGTGCTGCTGCGTCGGGTCGACCGCGCCACCGCCGAACCGGCGCTGACGGTCGGGCCGTTCCGGATAGACCTGCAGCAACGTCGGGTGCACCAGGCGGATCAGGAAGTTCATTTGACCCGCACCGAATTCGATCTGCTGACCTGTTTGGCGCGGCGTCCCCGCGCCGTGATCAGCCGGGCCAGCCTGCTGGAACAGGTGTGGGGCTGGACGCACGACAGCCAGACCCGCACGGTGGACAGCCACGTCAAGGCGTTGCGCCGCAAGCTGGGCACCGGGCTGATCCGCACCGTGCACGGCGTCGGCTACGCGCTGGAGGTGCCGTGATGATGGCGTTGTGGGACCGGCTGCCCCGGCCGCTGGATCCGTTGGGCTCGTTCAAGGTGAAGGTGGGCGCCTTGGTGGCCGGCGCCATCGTGCTGGCCAGCATCACCTACTGGCTGGGGGCGAGCTGGCCGTTCCGGTACGCGTTGCTGGCGGCGTTGGTGACCTCGCTGGCGTTGACCCAATTCCTGGCGCACGGCATGACCTCGCCGCTGCGCCAAATGACAGCCGCCGCACGGGCCATGGCGCGCGGCGACTACAGCATCCGGGTGCGGGCCACCTCCCGCGACGAGGTCGGCCAGTTGGCGGCGGCGTTCAACCAGATGTCGAGCGACCTGGGCGCGGCCGACGAGTACCGCCGCGGGCTGATCGCCAACGTGTCGCACGAGCTGCGCACCCCGATCTCGGCGTTGCAGGCGCTGCTGGAGAACGTCGTCGATCAAGTGGTGGCCCCGGACGACGCGACCATGCGCAAGGCGCTGTCGCAAACCGAGCGGTTGGGCGAGCTGGTCACCGACCTGTTGGATCTGTCCCGGGTCGAAGGCGGCGTGATGCCGTTGCAGCTGAGCCGATTCGAGGTGCAGGACTTCCTCGACGACGCTGTCGGGCACGTGACGTTGGCCCGCGACGGTATCGGTGTGGCGGTGCGGGTGTGGCCGCGCGGGCTGTCGGTGACCGCCGACCCGGCCCGGCTGCGTCAGGTCGTGGTCAACCTGGTCGACAACGCCACCCGGCACAGTCCACCGGGTGGGCGGGTGCAGGTGGTGGCCCGCGCCGCGGCGCCGTCCGGGGTGCAGATCGAGGTGTCCGACGACGGCCCCGGTATCGAGCCCGTCGAGCGGGAACGGGTCTTTGAACGGTTCAGCCGCGGCGAATCCTCCGACGGCGGAACGGGGTTGGGCTTGGCGATCGCCCGGTGGGCGGTGCAGCTGCATGGGGGAACGATCGAAGTGGTTGGGGGAGCGCCGGGTTGCCGAATCCGCGTGGTGATCCCGGAACAGGGAGGGACGCAATGACGCTGATCACGCCGGGACCGCCGGCGCCGGGGGGACAGTACGGGCCGCAGCTTGGCGGGCCGGTGCTGGGGCCGCGCCGACCCGAGCCGGGAGAGCCGGGCTGGACGATTTGGCCGCACCGGATCTGGCCGATCGACGTCGGCGCGGCCGCGCCGCGCCGGGTCGTGGCCCTGGCGCTGCTGGCCGCGCTGCTGGGCACGCTGGTGTGGCGGGTCACCGTGTTTTCCGTCGGCTACCTGCTGGTGGGCGCACTGGTCTTCGGCGTCGTCTACGGCACCGCCCGGCGTTCGCCGACACGGCAGGAGTGGGCCGGCATGGCGATGACGTTGGCGTTACTGGCGGTGCCGGCCGTCCTGGCCGCCGAATGGGTGGACGCGCTGTGTGTGGCGGCCGCCTGGATCGTCGGCTGGTGCACCTTCGTCGGCGGACGCAGCTGGACCGCGGTGTTCGCCGGTCCGCTGCTGGCCTGGGCGGTGCCGGCCCGGGTGGTCGGCTGGACGCAACGCACCCTGCGGCGCATCGAATTACCGGGCGGCAGCGGCGATCTGCGCCGGCTCGCGATCGTGCTGGCGACCACGGTGGTGCTGGTAGCGGCATTCGGCGGGCTGTTCGCGGGCGCCGACGTGGCATTTGCGCACGTCCTGAGCGGGCTGCTGCCGGCGCTGGACGTCGGCGAGTTCATGGCCCGCAGCGTCGTTTTCACCGTCGTGTTGGCGTTCGTGCTGTTCGGCGCCTACCTGATCCGGTTCCCGCCGCGGCTGGATGCCGCGGCGCCGCGGATCGGCTGGACGGTGGCCCGCTGGGAGTGGGCGGTGCCGGTGGCGGCGCTGGACACCCTGTTCGTCGCGTTCGTGGCGGTGCAGGCGACGGTGTTATTCGGCGGGCACCGCCACGTGCTGGAAACCGCCGGGCTGACCTACGCCGAGTATGCGCGGCAAGGCTTTTGGCAGCTGCTGGTGGTGTCGGCCCTGACCGTGCTGGTGATCGCGGTGACCTTGCAGCTGGCGGCCCGCGACACCGCGGCGGATCGGCGGCTGATCCGGTCGCTGGTCGGCTTGCTGTGCGCGATGTCGGTGGTGGTGGTCGCCTCGGCGGTGCACCGGATGTGGCTCTACCAGCAGGCCTACGGCTTCACCGAGCTGCGGCTGCTGGTCATCACCGTCGAGTTGTGGCTGGGCGCGGTGTTCGTGCTGATCGCCGGTTGCGGGATCCGGATGGCCGCGGAGTGGTTGCCGCGGGCGGTGCTGGCCGCCGGGGTGGCCGCGCTGCTGGGGCTGGCCGCGGTGAACCCGGACCGGCTCATCGCGCAGCGCAACATCGAGCGCTACGCCCAGACCGGCCACCTCGACGCCTCCTATCTGACCGGGCTGTCGGCCGACGCGCTGCCCGCGCTCGACGGGCTACCCGAATCGATGCGGGGCTGCGTGGGATCCTGGGTCACCGAAGATGAGCGCGAGCCGTGGTACCAGTTCAACTGGTCGCGGTGGCGGGCGTCGCGTGCCGGGGTGTCGACCCAAGACCGGGCGGCATGGACACGGGGCTGCGAGCCGCGGCGCTGAGCGACTGGTGGACATATCAGTAGTGGTAGCGGGCTTTGAGCACCTTGACCTCGTTATCGTCCGCTCGGTACACCAGGCGGTGTTCGTCATCGATCCGACGGGACCAATATCCGGACAGTTCCCCCTTGAGCGGCTCCGGTTTGCCGATTCCGCCGAAGGGGTCGCGCTGGATCTCGCCGATGAGCCGGGTAATCCGGCGCGCCGTCTTGCGGTCGGACGCCAGCCAGAACAGGAAGTCCTCCCAGGCGTCGGGATCGAAGTGGATGCTCCTCACTCCTCGCCGCCGGCCATCTCCCGCAGCTCATCGATGGATTTGGCCACGTCGGAGCGGTCGGCTTTGTCGCGGGCGACGGCCTCCATCAACCGTCTCGCGTTCTCTGGGGAGCGCAGCAGATAGACGGTTTCCTGCCACGAGTCGTAGTCGTCGGCCGACATCAACACCGCATCACCGGCCCTGGAGGTGATGCGCACCGGCTGGTGATCGGTGTTGACTTGTTCGAGGAGCGGGAAAAGGCGCTGGCGGGCCTCACTTGCGCTGATGCTCACGGCGATACTCCGAAGTCCGACAGCGAATGTTGTACTGCCATAGTACAGAAAACTTGTACGAGTCGAGTGGACTGCCGGTCGACGGCAAGGTCGGTGGGCGGGTCGCGGCCGTGCGCGTCAGCCTTGTGATGCACTAAACGCCATGGCGCACGCGTCTCGGCTCACCCGCGTTCAGCAGCAGGAACGTACCCGGGCGCGACTGCTGCAGGCCGGCGAACAGGCCTACCTGGAGAAGGGTTTTCACGGGGCCACCGCCGCCGAGATCGCGCGCCGCGCCGGCTACTCCACCGGCGCGCTGTACAGCAATTTCGCCAGCAAGGACGATCTGCTGCTCAGCGTGTTGGAGGCCCACGACGCCGACGCCGTCGAGCGGCTCGGCACGACGGTGCGCGCCGTGACGTCGGTATCCGACGTGGTCGCCGCCGTCAGCGGCTGGTTTCGTGACGTGTTCCGCGATGATCCGCGATGGCGGGTCCTGGAGGTCGAACTCGCCATCGCGGGGGTGGGGAAAGCCGAGCTGGCGTCGCGGCTGCGGGAGCGGCAACGGCGATTCGGCCGCGGCCTGGCCAAACTGCTGCGCGACCAGGCCGATCGGCTGGGCGCCACCCTGCCGCTGCCGGAGGCGACCCTTGCCGAGGCACTGCTGAGCCTGGGCGACGGCCTGGGCGTGCACACCCTGCTGGATCCCGAGATCGACGCCACGAGCGTCTTCACCGGTGTACTGGCCGCGCTGATCGGCGCTGGCGGCATCGGCTGACCGATGCTAGCGTTTCAGATAACGACATTATCTGAAACGGGGTGATCGGGGATGACCGCCACACGCAGCGTCGAGGACCGCATTGATCGGCTCAGCCGGGCATCGCAACGCCACGTCATCGACCCCGATGTCGACGTCATCGGCCAATTCGGCGCCGGTCAGGTGCTGCCCGACGAGTTGCTGTCCCTCCATGGCATGGACCTGCGGCTGAGTGCCGACCAGAAGGCGCGGTTGGCCCGCGAAGAGGTCGCCGCCGTGATGGATTTGGGTATCCGGTTCGAAGCGGTGCTGATGGCCGGGTTCTGTTTTGATCTGGCCGCCCGCCGCGACCTGAACGACCCGCGGTCGGTCTTCGCCCTCCATGAGGTCGGCGAGGAAACGCGGCACTCCCGGCTGTTCCTGCGGGTGATCGACCAGTTGCAGCCGGCCAGCCGCAGTCCGTTTGTCCCGCGTGGACGGTTGAGCCGCTGGCTGGAAACCCGGTCCAACTTCGCGATCGTGCGGCGGCAGGCCTTCTTTCTCACCCTGGTGCTCGGCGGGGAGGAAATGCCGGACCTGCTGCAAAAGCTGGCCAGCGAGCACCCCGACACCGACCCGTTCCTGGCCGCGGTCAACCGCTATCACCGCCAGGAGGAGGCACGGCACCTGTCGTTCGCCCGGTTGCGGATCCCCGAAGTCTGGGCCGAAGCCAGCTGGGTCGACCGCGTCAGCGTCCGCTACGTCGCGCCGGTGGTGCTGCACGAGCTGTTCCACATGCTGGTGCATCCCGGCGTCTACGGCACCATCGGCCTGCCGAAGTGGCGCACCTGGCGGGCGGTGCGGCGGCTACCGCAGCGTCGCGAGCTGCTGCAGCGCGCCACCCGACCGGTGCTGAAAGCCCTGATCGACGGCGGCGCGCTGCGCCCCGGCCGCATCCCCCGACCCTGGCGGGTGCTGTGCGCAGTCGACCGCGACGGCCGCCCGCGCGCTCAGTTGTCCAACGTGTAGCCCATCGGCAGCAGCACGCTCTTCTGCTGGGTGAAGTGCTCCACACCCTCGGGCCCGTTCTCGCGGCCGATGCCGGAGTTCTTGTAGCCGCCGAACGGCGAACCGGGATCGAAGGCGTACCAGTTGATGCCGTAGGTGCCGGTGCGGATCTGCTGGGAGATCTCGATGCCGTGCGGCACGTCGGTGGTCCACACGCTGCCGGCCAACCCGTACACCGAGTCGTTGGCGATCGCGATCGCGTCGTCTTCGGTGTCGTAGGGGATGATGCTCAGCACCGGCCCGAAGATCTCCTCCTGGGCGATGGTCATCTTGTTGTCCACGTCGGCGAACACGGTGGGCTGCACGAAATAACCGCCATCCAACCCCTCGGGGCGTCCGCCGCCGCACACCAGCCGGGCGCCTTCCTCGATGCCCTTCTTGATGTAGCCCTCGACCCGGGTACGTTGCTTCTCGCTGATCAGCGGGCCGACCTGGGCGGCCGGATCGGTCGGCAGCCCCACCGGCAGCGCCTCGACGAACGTCTTGACCGCGTCGACGATTTCGTCGTAGCGCGACCGCGGCGCCAGGATCCGGGTCTGGTTCACGCAGCCCTGCCCGGCGTTCATCAGGCCGGAGAACACCATCATCGGCACCGCGGCGGCCAGGTCCACGTCCTCGAGCATGATGGCCGCCGACTTGCCGCCGAGTTCCAGCGTGCACGGTTTGAGCAGGTCGGCGGCGCGCTTGCCGACCTCCTTCCCGACCGCGGAGCTGCCGGTGAAGGTGAAGATGTCGATGTCGGGGTTGCTGGTCAGCGCCTGCCCGGTTTCCACACCGCCGGGCACCACCGACAGCACCCCCTCGGGCAGGCCGGCCTCGGCGAACACCTCGGCCAGCGCGTTGGCGGTCAGCGGGGTCTCGGCGGCCGGTTTGAGCACCACCGTGCAGCCGGCCAGCAGCGCCGGACCCAGCTTGTTGACCGCCAAAAACAGCGGCACATTCCATGCCACGATGGCGCCGACCACGCCGATCGGCTCGCGGCTCACGATGGTCTGCCCGTAGGAGCCGTTGCGGGTCTCGGTCCAGGTGACGTCGTCGGCGGCGCCGGCGAAGTAGGTCAGCGATCCCAGCGACCCCAGCCACTGCATGGTCTCGACGATGGTCGGCGGTTGGCCGGTCTCGGCGGCCAGCAAGCTGGTGAACAGCTCCTTGCGGTCCTCCATCAGCTTGACCGCCGCGCCGATGACCGCCGCCCGCTCGGCCGGCGGGGTGGCGGGCCAGGGGCCGGTGTCGAAGGCGCTGCGGGCGGCCGCGACGGCGGCGTCCACATCGGCCTTGGCCGCCAGCGGCACCTTGCCGACGTATTGGCCGGTGGCCGGACAGTGGACCTCGATGACGTCGCTGGCCGACGGCGCGGTCCACTTCCCGCCGATGAACAGCTTGTCGTACTCGGTTGGGGCGCTGTGAGTCATGGCGCACACCCTACCCAGCCGACGGCGAAATTAGAACCTGTTTCAGTCGATGTGTTGGCTGGGCTGCAGGACGAGGACCAGGTTGCTCACCACGAACTCGCGCAGCACCGGCACCGATGTCATCCACCACGCCCATCGCGGGTGGTAGCGGGGGAACGCGGCGAGCAGGGCACCGGTGCTGGTCGCCCAGTCCAGGCCGGCGGCGGCCGACACCGCGAACAGCGACGAGCCGTAGTTGTTTTTGGGTGGGTGGCCGTGTCTGCGGGTGTAGCGGGCGGCGGCGCGGGCCCCGCCCAGGTAGTGGGTCAGGCCCATCTCGTGGCCGCCGAACGGTCCCAGCCACACCGTGTAGGACAGCACCGCCAGCCCGCCCGGTCGGGTCACCCGCAGCATCTCGTTGCCGAGTTGCCAGGGCCGGGGCACGTGCTCGGCGACATTGGAGGACAGGCAGATGTCGACGCTGTCGTCGGCGAACGGCAGCGCCGTGCCCGAGGCCCGCACAAAGCTGCCCGCCGCGTCCGGCAGGGCCGGGCCCGCGGCGTGCATCTCGGCCGGGTCCGGTTCGACACCGATGTAGCGGACACCGGCCGCGCTGAACGCGCCGGCGAAGTAGCCCGGCCCGCCGCCGACGTCGAGCAGGGTGCACCCGGTCGGGTCCGCGCCGTGGGCGGCGCGCCACAGGTCGGTGACCATCGCGGCGGTGTCGGCGGCCAGCGCGCCGTAGAACCGGGCCGGGTCGCGCTGCTCGTAGCGGAACTGCCCCAGCAGCCGCAGCGAGCGTGCCAGCGTCGCACGGGCGGCGAACGTGCTGGTGACCGGGGCGCCGTTCATCGGGCCAAGCCTATGCAGGCGTCCAGGTCTGCCACGAGATTGAAAGTACGCAGGAATCGTGCGAGTGCGCGCCTGCGTGAGCTCAATCTCACGGTGGGGACCGGCCAGTGGGCACCCCTTACCTGGGCGGACCGCCCCGCTACCCTGTAACCCAATGTCTGGTGTCGGTGCGGTCCTGCTGTTGTGCTGGCGCGACACCGGGCACCCTCAGGGCGGCGGCAGCGAAACCTACCTGCAGCGCATCGGCGCACAGCTGGCCGCCTCGGGCGTGGCGGTCACGCTGCGCACGGCCCGTTATCCCGGCGCGCCGCGGCGCGAGGTGGTCGACGGAGTGCGGATCAGCCGCGCCGGCGGCCGCTACACCGTGTACCTGCGGGCATTGGCGGCGATGCTGGCGGCGCGCATCGGCTTGGGCCCACTGCGACGGGTCCGACCGGACGTGGTGGTCGACACCCAGAACGGTTTGCCGTTTTTGGCTCGGCTGGCCTACGGGCGACGGGTCGCGGTGCTGGTGCACCACTGCCACCGCGAGCAGTGGCCGGTGGCCGGGCCGGTGCTGGGCCGCATCGGCTGGTACGTCGAGTCGATGTTGTCGCCGTGGCTGCACCGCCGCAACCAATACGTGACGGTGTCGCTGCCGTCGGCGCGAGACCTGGTCGAGCTGGGTGTGGACGGTCAGCGAATCGCGGTGGTGCGCAACGGTCTTGACGAAGCGCCCGCGCAGACACTGTCGGTTGAACGGGCCGCCGACCCGCGGGTGGTGGTGCTGTCCCGGCTGGTGCCGCACAAGCAGATCGAGGATGCCCTGGAGGCGGTGGCGGCGCTGCGGTCGACGGTGCCTGGCCTGCACCTCGACATCGTCGGCGATGGGTGGTGGCACCAGCGTCTGGTCGACCATGCGGCGCTGCTCGGCATCACCGACGCAGTGACTTTCCACGGACACGTCGACGACGCGGCCAAACATGAAGTGGTGCAGCGATCGTGGGTGCACGTGCTGCCCTCCCGCAAGGAGGGCTGGGGCCTGGCGGTGGTTGAGGCGGCCCAACACGGCGTGCCGACCATCGGCTACCGGTCCTCGGGCGGGCTGGCCGACTCCATCGTGGACGGGGTCACCGGAATGCTGGTCGACGACCGTGAGGAACTGGTGGGCCGGCTGGAGCAACTGTTGGCCGACCCGGTGCTGCGCGACCAACTCGGCGCCAAGGCGCAGGCCCGCAGCGCCGAATTCTCCTGGCGTCAAAGCGGCGACGCGATGCGTGAGGTGCTGCGGGCGGTCCGCAATGGGCACTACGTCAGCGGCGTGGTGTAACGGCGGGGGTTTTACCACCACTGCGGCCACGACAAGTGCGCGTCATCGACGTCGAGCAGGTAGAACATCTGGTGCCGCCCGCGGTACACCGTCACCGCGGCGCCGACGTGGTGGCGGCGGGCGAACGCCGCGGCGATGTCGGTCTCGTCGGAGCTGAACCGGTAGGCGCGGCGCAGCCACCGCGGGGTGGGGTGGTCGGCATCGTCGAACTGGACGGTCAGCGTCACCCAGGGGTCAATGCGCCGGTTGGGCCGCGGCCGCAGCGATTCGCGGCAGTCGACGACTTTGCCGTGCAACGGCGTGCCGTGGCGGCGGATTCGAGCGCGGTGCGCGCGACTCAGGCGTCGATTGAGCCGAACGCAGACCACGATGGCCGCGGCCGCGCCGACAAAACCCAATACCGGTCCGACGCCGATCAAACCCAGCAGGATCCCCGCCCCCAGGCCGAGGGAGCCCGCCACGCACACCGCGATCATCACGCCGAGCACGGCGGCGGTGCGGATCAGTAGCGACTCGGCGCGCCCGGCCTTGGGCAGCCGCGGGCGGCGATGCGTACGTTCCTCGTCGGGGTCCCACCCCGACGGGTCGCCCCGGACCACGGCCACCGACCGGCGTGCGCCGCGTGCGGCCAGCCCCAGCCCGGATAGTCCCAGGCCGAGCTTGACGATCACCCCGAACAGGGCGGTCACGGCCGGATTGCGCGCCCAGACCTCGCTATCGCGCGACGACAATGCCCAGTAGTCACCATCGGTGCAGGAGTTGGCGCCGATGACCTGAACCCGGTGGACCTGCTTGCGCTCTGCGCGAGTGATCCCCGGCATCATGTATCCGTCGAACGTGCGGACCGGGATCGGCGCGCCGGCCGGCAACACCCACCCCATGCAGGCAAAACCCCGCGAACCGGCGCGGACGGTTTCGGTGCCGCGGACCGCGACACGATCACCGGCGGCGTGCGACCAGATCAACAGCGGGGGAATGACGAGCGCTGTCATGGCCAGCGCGAGGGCACCGCCGAACAGCGTCCCGAAGACCGAGCCACCCAGCCGCCGCCACCGCTGCCGCGGCCACGCCGCCGCCCGGTCAGGTGAGGCGGTCACCGCGACCCCCGGCAATGCTCATTGCTGTCACTGTGGCATAGCGCCGGCCGACAAGTGGCCCTCGACGCCTTACCTACTCTGGAGTAAGCTACTGACGCGTAAGCTACTCGAGCGTAAGGTACGGGAGGGCGTGTTCAGCAACGTGGCACTGTTGTGGGCGCCGAAGTCAGTCTGACGGTCTCGTGCGTCGTTCCGCAGGCGGTTGTTCGCATACCAGTGATTTCCATACAACCGATATGAATGGCCGCTCCGCGGGCTGCGCATGAGACCGCCGCCGGTATCGCTGAGTTGCAGGAATCACCGAAAGGGGTCCGATTGTATGGGCACAAAACAACCATGCGGTTGCCGATTTTGATCTGGCCGTATGGTCGTCGTGAAAGACGTGTAAGTAGATAGCTCGGACTTTCAGATCGATGCCGCAAACAAACGAGAGCCACGCGCTAAACAGGCAGGCGCTTCCTTTGACGCATGCGTACGGTAACTCGGGCCAGTTGTCGGCATTTGCGGTGGAGGAGTGGGTACGGCAAAGTAGCTCCCTGCCGGTCGAGAATGTGCCGGTGGCGTCGATTCGCAATTCGTACACCCCGAGGAAGAGCAAGACAAACGAGCACCATGTCAAGATCCTGGCGCAATCACCGTTGCCCTTGCCTCCGATAGTGATCCATCGGACCTCGATGCGGGTGATCGACGGTGTGCATCGGCTACGGGCAACCGAATTGCGCGGCGACAGCACGATACCGGCGAGGTTTTTCGAGGGTAATAACGCTGAAGCTTTTGCGCTCGCCGTACATCTGAATGTCAGCCACGGCCTGCCGCTGACCCTTGCTGAGCGAAAGGCCGCTGCGCGACGAATTGTACGAGCCCACCCCCAGTGGTCCGATCGGTCCATTGCGCTGATCGCCGGAGTGTCGAACAAAACTGTAGGCAAATTGCGAGAGTGTGCAACTGAGGAAATTTCCCAGTTGGGTCACCGGCTCGGGCGCGACGGAAAGATCCGACCGGCTAGTCCGGTTAATGGACGGCGACGTGCCGCGGAATTTTTGTCGATCAATCCCCGCGCATCGCTGCGGGAGATAGCGCGGGAAGCGGGCGTCTCCGTCACCACTGCGCGCGATGTGCGGCGGCGTATCGACAACGGCGAGAACCCCCTGCCCGATAATCTCGCAAAAAATTCGAGTCACCGCTCTGAACATGGGGACAACCCCACAAACGCCACCGCGGATCGACCTCTTGGCGGCGTGCGCGGTGTGCCGAGCGCCGGCGCGAGTGCGTCAGCAGGAGCCCAGGGGCACGATCTCCTGCAGCGACTGAGAAAAGATCCCTCAATCAGATGCTCCGAGAGGGGACGCGCGCTGCTGCGGTTGCTGTCCACCGTCGTCGTTACGATTAGCACCTTTAACGAGTTGGCGGAAGCTATTCCGATCCACTGCTCGGGCACCATCGCTGAAATCGCAAGAAAGCACGCTCGTGCCTGGCAAGAAATCGCGGACAAGTTCGATGTTCCGTAACGGTGAACGAACGCCTGCGAAGCTCGCTGAAGTGGACGGTTCCGGAGAGCTACGCGCGGTGCCCCCCGGACAGGGCGGATCAGAGCCCGGCCATCCCGACCGCGACGAAGACGCAGCCCAGCGCGGCTAACAGGGTCGCGACTTCACCGCGTCGCCGCGCGCGAATCCAGGTGTGCAGCGCCGCGACCCACCTGGCCGTCGCTGCGGGCGCCAGAAGATAGGCCAGCAATGGAATCTCTATCAGCGCGAACGCCACGATGTTGAAGATCAACAACACCGCCACCTGCGTCAAGGCTGCCGCGCCGGAGGCCAGGATGATCGCCAGCGCGGCCAGATAGTCGACCGACGGCAAGGCGATGCCGAGACCGGCGATTCCCGCGACCGCCACCGACTCCCCGTTCAGCAGTCGCCTGCCCGGCATCGCCAGTTTCGCCGGGCCCGCCCCCAACCGTCCGCGGATGTCGATGGCGACCAGCACCGCGACCGTGAGCGCCAGGAACCCGATCAGGATCTGCACTTTGGGCACCGTGACATGGCTCGACCCGAGCAGGGCGCGTCGGAAGACAAACAAGACGACCAGACCCACCGTCATTCCCATGGCGAAACCACCACACAAAAACGCGAGCAGTTGCAGCGCGGGCCGGGGCCGGTTCAGCATGAGCACGGTCATGCCGATGCGGAACGGCTCGATGCTGACGGCTAGGGCCATGACCAGGACGGTGACCAGCATGTCTGGTTCTGGGTGCGCCCAGCGGGCGGCTCAGGCGTCCAGCCGGCTGAATTGGTCCTGGCGGTACTGCTCGACGCAGGCGGCGCGCCGAATCTTGCCGCTCGTCGTGATGGGGATCGACCCGGGCGGCACCAGAACGAGGTCCCCGACATTCAAGCCGTGGGCATTGGAGATCGCGGAGGTGACGTCGCTTTTGACGTCGGCGAGCCAGTGCAGCACCTCCCCGTCGGGGTCGTCGCGCTTTTTGAGCTCAATGATCGTGACCAGCTGTTCGGTGCTGTTCAGCGGCAGCGATATCGCCGCGACCCGACCACGGGTGATCTCTTGAACCGTCGCCTCGATGTCCTCGGGGTAGTGATTACGTCCCCGGATGATCAGCAGGTCCTTGATCCGGCCGACGATGAACAGCTCGCCCTCGGAGACGAAACCCAGGTCGCCCGTTCTCAGCCACTGCCCCTCGGGCGTGCCGGGCGATGGGTCGACCAGCGTGGCGCCGAAGCAGCCCTGCTCCTCCGGCGGTTTGCCCCAGTAACCCTCGGCGACGTTGTCGCCGCGGACCCAGATCTCGCCGACCACGTCTGGCGGGCACTCGCGGTGGGTGTCGGTGTCGACGATCCGCAGCGTGGGTGATTGCGGCACCCGGTATTTGACCAGCGCCGTTCCGGCGCCCGCCGCGCACCGCTGAACGCGGCCCGCGGACAGTTCGTCGAGATCGAAGTGACCCGCCGGGTCTGATTCGTTCCAGGTGCCCGTCGCGACAAAGACGGTGGCCTCCGCCAAACCATAGGACGGGCGGAGCATGTGGTCCTGAAGGTTGAAGTGCGCAAACCGATCGACGAAGCGGTGCAAGGTGGCCGGCTCGACACGCTCGGCACCGTTGATGATGCCCAGCACCCCGCCCAGGTCGAGCCCGGCCAGGTCAGCGTCGCTGGTTTTCCGAGCGGCCAGGTCAAAGGCGAAGTTCGGCGCCGACGACCACGCACACGAATTTTCGGCCAGCGCACGCATCCACCTGGCCGGCCTTTCCAAGAACGAAACCGGACTTGTCAGTTCGGCGCGAAAGCCGCTGAGGATGGGTGCGCAGACCCCCAGCATCAGCCCCATGTCGTGGTAGAAGGGCAACCACGACACGATCGTGGTGTCCGAGGGGATTTTGGCCTCCGCGGAGAAGCCGCGCATCAGCTGCTCGAAATTCACCGTGAGGTTGCGGTGCGACATCATGACGCCGGTGGGCAGCCGGGTCGACCCCGAGCTGTACTGCAAATACGCGATGCCCGGCGACTCAGCCGGCGCAACGCTGGGTTCGCCTTCGACGTCGAGGTTCAACGAATCGACTTCGACGATCTTCGGCGCGGTGTCCATCGGTGATTGATCGACATAGTCCCCCACGTCGGCCGCCACCGCGGACGTGGTGAGCACAACCGAGGGCGCGGTGTCGGCAAACACCGCACCGACCCGCTCATGACTGGAGCCGCGGTGCGGCAACGGCAGCGGGACTGCGATAAGCCCCGCCTGGATGGATCCCAGGAACGCCACGATGTAATCCAGGCTCTGCGGCGCCAGGATGACCGCGCGGTCGCCCACCGACGCCTGCAGGCGGATCTCGCGCGCCATATTCAGGGTGCGGCGGGACAGCTGGGACCAGGTGAGGCTCTCGGGAACGCCCGCCCAGTCGTTCTCGTAGTTGGTAAACGTGAACGCGACATCATGGGGTCGCAGGCTGGCACGCCCGTGCAGCATGGAGAGGATCGATGACTGGGGCATAGGCGTCACATTACGTCCGCACTAACTAGTCGAATTTGTGGGCTGGAAAATCAGTGGTCGGGTTCGCCGGTGTGCGACAACACGGACGTTGCGCCGCTGAGGATCTGTGAGACCGGGTCAGCGCCACCGCCGAACGTCGCCTGGTTGGCCGGCGCCGTGACCTCCGCGGGGTCGAAGCCGTGCACCGGGTCTACCTGAACCGGCGCGGTCGACGGGTCGTCGTTTCGGGAGTAGCCCGCATCCACCCGTGGGGTCAGGATCGCGTCGAGCTTGTTCAAGGTGTCTTCGTCAATCCCGACGTACTTCAACGGCATGACGAGCGGAAGGTGCTTTTCCGGGACCATGATCGTCGTATCTTTGGCGCCACGGGAGTTGATCGTGGTTCTGATGTTCTGCGGCGGCACCATGCTCGGGTTGGTGAAGGCCACCGCGGTGTGGCCGGTGGCCAGGCCCATCAGCGTGTTGGCGAGCGCAAACAGGTTGTCCGGCCGGTCGGGGAAGTCGGCGATCGAGTCGTAGGCCGCCACGAACCGATAGGTGTCGTACTGGCTTTCGTACGGCGCCGGCATGGTGTAGTCGAGGGCGGGAACAACGCTGCCGACCGGGAACATGGCGGTCAGGAAGCTCTCACCGAAGGCGTGACGCCCGATCGGGTCGCCGAAGGTGGCGAAGTTCAGCGTGTGCGGCGGGGGAGCGGTCGGGTCATTGGCCAGCCGGGCCTGCTCGCCGTCGACGACGAAGCCACCCTCGGACAAGCCGATCGCCGTACCGGGGCGACCGGTGGTGCGGAACGCCGTATCGAGGTTGTCGATTCCCTCGTCGACCGACTCGCCGACGCTGGGGCCGTCCAAACCCAGGCCGGGGAGCAGTTCTTCGCCGATCTTGCCGATGCCCGGGAAGAGTCGTTCCAGAACGTGGCCCTGGACCTGGCCGGCCGGGTAGCGGACGATTTGTCGTTGCTGCCCGGGGAACCATTGGGCTCCCTCCTGGCGGATGTACTCGTCGTAGGGAATGCCCAAGACGTGAGCCCCGCCGAGGGCGTATCCGGTCTGGTCGCCCGGCGCACCGGGGGTCGGTGGCCCGCCGATGGCCGTGTCATCGGCCACGCTGACCCCGACGCCAAAGTATCCGGTGGCGCTGACGGTGACCAGCGCGGTAACTCCGGCGAGTAGTTTCTTCATTCCTACTCCTGACCGCTCGGCTTCGTTTCGTAGTCTCACATACATCATCAGTGCGCGCTAACCCTCTCCGGCCGCCGACCGCGCCAGCGGCCGTCGCGAATCCAGTCGTGACGGCCACCAGGCCGCCCGCCCCACCAGGGCAGCAATGGCGGGCACCGTCACGGTGCGAACCAAGAAGGTATCCAGCAAGATTCCCACCCCGATCACGAAACCGCCCTGCACCACGGTGCCGATGCTGGAGAACAACAGACCAGACATCGAGGCAGCGAAGATCAGACCCGCCGCGGTGATCACACCGCCGGTCGAACTCAAGGTGCGAATAACGCCGTAACGCACGCTATGCGGCGACTCGTCACGCATTCGTGAGACGAGCAGCATGTTGTAGTCGGCGCCCACCGCGACCAACACCACGAATGCTAGCGGCGGCACACTCCAGTGCAATTGTTGGCCGAGAAGGAATTGAAATACCAGCACGCCGATGCCCACCGCCGACAGGTACGAAATCACCACGGACGCCACGAGGTACAGCGGCGCGACGATCGCGCGCAGCAGTGCGATCAAGGTCAGTAACACGACGATGAGGGTCGCGGCGATGATGAACCGGATGTCGTGTCCGTAGTAGTCGCGGGTGTCCCGCAGGCTGACGGTGTACCCCGCCATCGATATCTTGGCGTCCGCCAACGCGGTATTCGGTTGAGCTGCCCGAGCGGTCTCACCGATGGCGTTGACCTGATCCATGGCTTCGCTGCTGAACGGATTGAGTTTGGTTTGCACCAGGTAACGCGCCGAATGGCCGTCCGGCGAAATGAATACCTTGGCGGCCTTCGTGAACTCGTCTAAGTGCAGCACCTGGGCCGGGACATTGAACCCGGCCATTCCCGGTTGTGCCGCGTCATGTTTCAGCGACAACAAAAACGCCGACGCCTGATCAAGCCCGGCACCCATCTGTTTGACCTGGTCGACGAGCTGTGCCACCGCGTCGGCGACTTGCCGGCTCCCGCCGGCGACCTTGTTCGCGCCATCTTGCATGCTGCCCAGGTTGGCCTGCAGGCCGCCGGGCTGGTCCATGCCCATCGAATGCATCACCTGGGTGAGGTTGCTCAGTGCACCACGCACCCGCTGTATCGATGCGTTCAGGGACTTCTTGTCCGGGATTGCCTGCAGTTGCCCGGCCAGCTCGCTGATCGCGTCGAGGTCTTCCTGATCGCGCCCACCGGTGAGCCGTTCGAACGCGCCGCGGGTGGCGCTGCAGGATTCATCGAGATCGCAGACCGGGTTGCCCTGCAGCGCCGTCAACACCGGGCCGATCCAGGCGAACAGGTTCTTGCCGGCGGTAAAGTTCCAGCCCATCGCATTGCTGAGCGAGTTGACGTGGTCGACGAGCTTGGCTGCGGTGTCGACCTCCTTGACCAAGGTGTCGCCGCTCTGCTGGTTTTTCACCGAGGAGAAGGAGTCGGCCAAGTTTTGGACGCTGGCGGCGAGCTGGGTGACTTGGCCGCGCACGTGGCTGAGGTTGTCGGCCAGTGTGCCGGCCCCTTCGGTGAGCCGGTTGAGGTCCGAGGTGTGGTCGTTGATCAGGCTGGATCCGTCGGCCAGGAACGTGCCGATGGCGCCCGCCTGATAGGTGGCCTTGAATTCTTCGGGCACGGCTCCGGTGGGACGAGTGATGCCGCTGACCGCGGCGATATTCGGCAGTTGGCTCACTCGGTGTGCCATTTGTTCCAGGTCGGCCAGGGCCTGCGGCGTGCGCAAATCATGCGGCGATTGGACGAGGATGTACTCCGGAATCGACTGATTGACCGGGAAGTGCCGATCCAGCGCGGCATATCCGAGGGAACTCGGCGCAGAAGACGGCAGGGCCTTGCGATCGTCGTAGTTATAGCGCACAAACCCGGCGCAGCTGGCCAGGGCGATCAAGACCAGCACACTGGCAAGCAGATGAACCTTCGGCCGGCGCACAATGCGGATGCCCGAACGCCGCCAGAACCGCGCGGTCAACTCCCGTCGGGGCTTGACCCAGCCCCGTGGCCCGGCGATCGCCAGAATCGCCGGCAGCAACGTCACGGCGGCCAGGAATGCCACGCCGATCCCGATCGCCGACGACGTTCCGACCGTCTTGAACACGCCCATTCGGGCGAAGCTGATGACCAGAAAAGTGATTCCGACGGTGGCCGCGGATGCGGCGATCACTTTTCCGATCGAGCCCATTGCCCCCTTGACCGCCTGATCGAAATCCGCTCCCGACCGCAAATGGTCGTGATACCGACTTATCAGAAAGACCGCGTAATCGGTTCCGGCACCCGCCATTATCGCGCTAAGAAATACGATGGACTGATTCGAGACCCCCGAGCCGGTCACCTGGGAGAATCCGGCCACCGCCGCCTGGGCGATCACCAGGGAGAGCCCGATCGTGAGTAACGGCAGCAGCATGGTGACCACGCTGCGGTAAATCACCAGCAGGACGATCAGCACCATAACGCCGATCGCCAGCTCAATGGGCATCCGATCCCGGTCGCCCGCGACGGTGAGGTCGGCGACGGTGGCCGCCGGACCGGTGAGGTTTGCCGTCAGGGGCGTGCCGTCCACGGCGTGGTTGACGATGTCGCCGATTCGGGTGAATGCGTCATAGGACCGTGGCGTGCCCAACTCGCCGGCCACGCCGACCGGCAGCACCCAGGACTTGTTGTCCTTGCTGGTCACGACCGAACGCAGCGGGGGCGTGCCGATGAAATCCTGCAACATCAACACATCTCGGGTGTCCGCGCGCAGCTCGTCCACAATTTTGCGATAAGCGGCTTCATCGGCGGGGCCCAGCCCCTTGTCATCGGTCAGGACCACCAGCAGCAGGTTTTCCGAGCCCGACTCGTGAAACGCCTCGGTCATCTTTCGGGCGGCCACGCTCGATGGCGCGTCGCTGGGCAAGATCGCGAGCGGATGCCGCTGGGACATCTCGTTGAGCGAGGGGACCGACAGGGGTAGCGCGACTGCGATCGCCACCCAGACCCCGACGACGACCCAGGGCCACCGCACCACAAAATCGGCTAGCCGTCGCATATTGCCCTCACCCCGGTCGGCGCAGCCGCGTGCACCCGCCAGCGACACCGGCTGACGCTGCAGTCAAACTGCGCAATTTCGTTGGAAATCGCGCGTTTCGGAATGGCGCAAGCCACGGAATCGCTCGACACTACGCGACGCGTCCCCAATGCCCGCTATCGGCGACCCGCATGCACACGGACCGCATCGCCTCCATGTAGCGGGTCACTGATTTCTCAGCGACCGGGTTGTCGGGATGCATGATCGCCATGACCGTGCCCTCGCCGTACCGGAAGATATAGATGGTCAGCTGATACGAGTACCGGCCGTCCGGATAGATCCCGATATTGTTCGCCAGGCCCATGTCGGCGGCCGCAAGAATCGCGTTGAGCGGAGCGGCGCCGCCATGCAAGAAGTTCGACACCGGAAAGTTTGGCTGTGGCCAGTTCAACCACGGCGCCAATTCCAGTACGCGGTAATACGGCACCTTCGCCATGTCCAGACCGGAATCGAAAGAGGTCTGTGCGGCCCATGCGGCCTCGGCGAAGGACGTCGCCGCGATAGGGACGGTGATCGGGATTAAGCCGGTAAACCAGCCCTGCGTCATAAAATTGTCCGCGGCGGTGCGGGAATCCCTCGGGGTAAGCCCGTAATACGTGAGAGCACCGGTGAACTCGTGTTCCACCAGGGCGAGGCAGGCGAACAGGCCGCCGACAAACCGCGCGCCGGCCGCCGTGCAGGCTGATTCGAATCGCTCCGTCTGTGCTGGGTCCATCAGGACTTCGGAGGTCATGGCACTGCTGGTCGACTCCGACGGGTTACCCAGCGGCAGCGGAAATTCAGGAAAGCTTCCGTTGTTGTTTTCGGCGAAGTCAATCCATGCGCGTACCCCGGGCGAATCCACGGTCAACTCCGAGGTGTACTCGCGTTCGCGGACACAGAAATCGTCAAAGCTGCCGGCATCGGGCAGTGTAAGGGGCGCACCACCGCCGCTCAACGCCGAATACATGCCATTGGCTTCCAGCATCGTGGTGCCGATCAACGTCGCGTCCCCGTGGACATGATCCATGGCCGCAAAGAAGCTGAAGTGGTTCTCGCATTGGATGATCCCGAAGGTGAAACAACCCCACTCCAGCGGATTCGGGATGTCCACCACGTGGGCGCGTATTTCGTCGACCGTCATGGTGCCGTGATCGACCGGCGCGAACTCAATATCGGCCGGATCGGTGATGGCACGCCTGATGAACTCGCCATTGCCGGTGTCTTCGAACCAACTGCGGAACGTGTCATGCCGACGCAGGTAGGTGTTGAGGGCGTGGTTCATCGCGGGAACATCGCACTGCCCCGGGACGTCACAGGTAGCGATGATCTGCCGCGAAAAGCCCTGGCCCGCGGCGGTTTGCTCGTGGTAATTACGCAGATGTTGGTTCTGCATGTAGCTGATCGGCACGGAGCTGACCGGCGCTTGTCGGGCCTTCTCGGCCGCCGCGGTCGTCGGGTGCCAGGAGGTGACAGAGCCGGGGGTCAGTGTCCATTCATCGAGTGAGCCGACCGTAATTTTCCCGATGCGCAAAACTTCCCTCTCCTCGGCTTGACGGGCTCCCGACCCGGGGTCAGGATAACCTGCTTAGCGGTCACTGTCGCGGGGCATGTGTGGATGCACAGGCGCCAACTCGCGGATCCGGGGCCGGTGAAGATGGAGCGGCTCGGCGTGGGACGCGGGCCAACGGCCTTACCTGGCGATAGGTTCTCGGGCCGACGTGACCCTTGCAATACTGGCCGCCGGCGGGGATTCTGTTGGGCGACCGGGCCGCCTGCGGGGGAGCGAATCTGGACCGACCTAGGCAGGGAGGACAACGGCATGGCATCCATGCAGGACCTGAACGACTCGTCATCGGGCTTCGCGATCGTCGGCTACGCGGCGCGCTTTCCGGGTGCGGCCGATGCGGGTGAGTTTTGGGAAGTGCTCCGCGACGGGCGGGATGCGATATCCGAGGTGCCCGAGGACCGGTGGGACGCCGACGAATTCTTCGACCCGGAACCCGGCGCGCCCGGGAAGGTGGTCACCCGTCGGGCAGGTTTCGTCGATGACGTGACGGGGTTCGACGCGCCGTTCTTCGGGATGTCGACGCGCGAGGCCCGGTTATTGGACCCGCAGCATCGACTCCTGCTGGAGACAGCGTGGCGGGCGGTCGAGCATTCGGGCACCGCGCCAACGGCTTTGGCGAACACCAACACCGGCGTGTTCGTCGGTCTGGCCACCCACGACTACCTGGGCATGGCGTCCGGTGAGCTGACCTATCCCGAGATCGAAGCCTATATGGCAATCGGGACGTCGAACGCCGCCGCAGCGGGCCGGATCAGCTACCGGTTGGGGTTACAGGGCCCGGCGGTCGCGGTCGACACGGCGTGCAGCTCGTCGTTGGTGGCTATCCACCAGGCGTGCCAAGCGCTGCGCTTAGGGGAATGCGACCTGGCGCTGGCC
Source organism: Mycobacterium talmoniae (assembly GCF_001854525.1). Lineage (NCBI taxonomy): Bacteria > Bacillati > Actinomycetota > Actinomycetes > Mycobacteriales > Mycobacteriaceae > Mycobacterium > Mycobacterium talmoniae. The sequence continues at coordinate 11,988 of NZ_MLQM01000025.1, read as the reverse complement.
GGCGGCGCGAACGTCCTGCTCACCCCGGCGACCATGATCACGTTCTCCAATGCCCACATGCTCGCGCCCGACGGCCGGTGCAAGACGTTCGACGCGGCCGCCGACGGCTATGTGCGTGGCGAGGGGTGCGGCGTTATTGTCGTCAAGCGGCTTGAGGATGCGATCCGCGACGGCGATCGGATTCGGGCGGTCATCCGGGGCAGCGCGATCAATCAGGACGGCGCATCGGGTGGCTTAACGGTACCGAACGGCGTTGCTCAACAACGGGTTATCGCCGACGCACTGAAGCGGGCCGGTCTCGCGCCCAGCGACGTCGGATACCTAGAGGCGCACGGGACCGGGACCTCGCTGGGTGACCCGATCGAGGCCCAGGCCGCGGGTGCGGTGCTCGGCGCGGGACGCGACCCGAGCCAGCCGCTATTGATCGGCTCGGCGAAGACCAACATCGGGCACCTGGAAGCCGCCGCGGGGATCGCCGGTGTCATCAAGGTCATCCTGGCGCTGGAGAACGAGTTGCTGCCGCAACACCTGCACTTCCAGAACCCGTCGCCGCACATTCCCTGGGACCGACTTGCGGTGCAGGTCGTGCAGGAGGCCACGCCCTGGGAACGCAATGGCCGGCCCCGTATCGCGGGAGTCAGCTCGTTCGGGTTCGCCGGGACCAACGCGCACGTCATCCTGGAGGAAGCACCTGTTCCAGCGGGTCAGCCCGCTGTGTTGCCACGCCCGGCGGCGGCACCCGCGGACCGACGGTTCAACATTCTTCCGCTCTCGGCGCGCACGCCCGCCGCATTGGTGCAGATCGCCGATCAATACCGCACCTGGCTCAACGCGCACCCGGAGGCCACGCTGGACGACGTGTGCTTTACCGCCGGGGCGGGGCGAGCCCACTTCGAACACCGGGCCGCGCTGGTAGTCAATTCCAAGGAATCTGCCAGCGAATTGCTAGGCGCGCTCGCCGACGACCGCCCGGCACCCGGCCTGGTGCGCGGAGTATCCGATGACACGCCGAAAACGGCGTGGCTGTTCACCGGTCAAGGCAGTCAATACCCGGGCATGGCCCGCGAACTCTTCGACACCGAACCGGTGTTCGCCGAGACGCTGACCCGCTGCGCGGAAGTGGTCGCTGACGTGCTCGAACGTCCACTGTTGGACGTCATTTTCGATACCGATGGCCCCAATAGCGAAGAGACGCTGCGGCAGACCTCTTACGCCCAGCCCGCCTTGTTCGCGGTGGAGATGGGCCTGGCCCGCCTCTGGCAGTCATGGGGCTTCGACCCCGATGTGGTGCTCGGCCACAGCGTCGGCCAGTATTCGGCGGCCTGCGTCGCGGGCGTGTTCAGCCTCGAAGACGGCGCGCGGCTGATGGCCGAGCGCGGACGTCTATTCGGCAGCTTGCCCGCCGGCGGTCGGATGGTCGCCGCGTTTGCCGCAGCCGAGCGTGTCGAGGCCCTGACCGACGAGTTCCCAACGCTGTCAGTCGCTGCCTACAACGGGGCTAACACCGTACTGTCGGGACCCGCACAGGATCTGGACCAGGCGGTGGCCCGGTTGACAGCCGACGGCGTCCGGTGCGACCGGCTGGACACCAGCCACGCCTTCCATTCGGCGCTGCTGGATCCGATCCTCGACGAGTTCGAGTCGTACGCGGACCAGTTCACCTACAGCTCGCCGCAACGGATTTTGGTGTGCAACCGCACCGGTTCCGCGATCGGGCGGAGCGTGAAACTGGATGGCAACTACTGGCGTCGCCACGCGCGCCAGCCGGTGGAATTCGCCAAGAGCGTGCGGACGCTGGCCGACCTGGGCTGCAAGGTGCTGCTGGAGATCGGCCCGCAACCGGTGCTGACCGCCGCGGCCCTGCGGGCCTGGCCGGACCCGGCGACGGCACCGCGGGCGATCGCATCATTGCGCCGCAACACCGCCGACCACCGCCAGATCACCGAAGCCCTTGCCGACGCTTACGTTTTGGGCCACCTGCCGGACTTCGGCGCCGTCCGACCTGGGCACGTGCAAAAGCTTGACCTGCCCACCTATCCGTTCGAGCATCGCCAGTACTGGTTCCGAGACAACCGGGAACGCCCCAACCAACAACAACACCTCGGCGCGAGCTCCGAAGCCGTCCGTCTGCTTGAGGACGGCCGGATCGAGGAACTCGCGGCCCTGCTGGACGGTTCCGGCGGCGACCAGCAGACCCTCAATGTGCTGACAAAGCTTGCCGCACAACACAACCAGCAGCGCAAGACGAAGTCGATCGCGGATGCGCGCTACGAGTTCCGCTGGGAGAAATCCGCCAGCTCGGAGGCGGACGGCGGCGAGGGATCTGGCTGGCTGCTCATCGGCGATGACGCCGACGCGCTGCAGCCTCTGGTAGACGCGCTGACCGCACGCGGGCATCGGCATCGGATCCACGGGTTGCCGACGTCCGACGCGGAAGAGGAACAGCTCGAGGCCGCGCTACGCGCGGCGGCCGCAGAAGAACCGGCGTTGCGCATTCTGCACGTCGCGGCGCTCGACTCCGATGCGGCATCGTCGACGGACGCGCTGGCGCGGATGCAGCGGCGGGTTCTAGGTGGAACACGGCGGGTCTTCCGTGCCGCGGCGGCCGCGGAACTGCGCACACCCATCTGGCTGGTGACCCGCGGCGCACAACGCGTCATCGACACCGACACCGTGTCACCGGAGCAGAGCTGCCTGTGGGGATTCGGCCGGGCCGCCTCGCTGGAGCACCCGCAAGTGTGGGGCGGACTGGCGGATCTGGCGCACGGTACCGCCGACGAATGGTCCCGGTTGATCAACCAGGTGGCGGCCGAACCGCGCCGCGAAGACCAAGTCGCGCTGCGGGATCAAGCGGTCTACGTGCCCCGGCTGGTGCGCCGCGTCGAGCCGGCCAGCGCCACGCCGCTGGCGTTGCGTGATGACGCAACGTATTTGGTGACCGGAGGGCTGGGTTCGCTCGGGCTGGAAATCGCCGGGTACCTGGCCGCGCACGGCGCCCGCCAGCTGGTGCTCACCAGCCGACGCGCGCCCAGCGAGGCCGCCCAGCGTCGCATTGACGCGTTACGCGATCAGCACGGTTGCGACGTCCGGGTCGTGGCGGCCGATGTCGCCGACGCGGACGACGTCGCGCGCCTGTTGGCCACCGTGCGGTCCGAACTGCCGCCGTTGGCCGGTATCGTCCACGCCGCCGGCGAGATCGGCACCACCCCGCTGAGCACCCTCGACGACGCCGAAGTGGATCGGGTGTTCGCCGGGAAGGTGTGGGGTGCTTGGCATTTGAGCGAAGCGGCGGCGGAGCTGCAGCTGGACTTCTTCCTCAGCACCTCCTCGATCGCCTCGGTGTGGGGCGGATTCGGTCAGACCGCTTATGGCGCGGCCAACGCCTTCCTCGACGGGCTGGCCTGGCGGCTGCGCGAGCGCGGCGTCCCGGGGATCAGCGTCAACTTCGGTCCGTGGTCGGCGGGGATGGCCGACGCGGAGGCTCGGGCGCGGCTGGATCAGCGCGGGATCCGGACCTTGTCGCCGGCGGATGCGCTGGCGGGGATGGCCGATCTGATCGCCGCTTCCGCCCCACAGGGCGTGGTGGCCCGGATCGACTGGGCGCGCTTCCTGCCGCTGTACCAGCAAGCGGGCCGGCGCGCATTCCTGGCGGAGCTGGAAGGCGAGGTGCCCGGTACGGCGCCGGTGCCGACGGCATCCGGGAAGACCGAGCTGGTGGAGCGGCTCACCAACGCGCCGGTGCAGCAGCGCAAGAAGCTGTTGACGGATTACCTGCGCAACGCGGTCGCCGAGGTGACGCGTGTCGATTCCGCCGAGATCCGTGAGGACGCCGGATTCTTCGACCTCGGCATGGATTCGCTGATGGCCGTCGAATTGCGACGCCGCATCGAGCAAGGCGTCGGCAAAGAGATCCCGGCCACCCTGGCGATGGACTACCCCCGGCTGTCCGACGTGGTGGATTACCTACTCGGCGACGTGCTCGAACTCGGTGAGCAGGGATCCGCGAAGTCGCGGGCTCAACCGGCGGCAGCGGCAACGCGCACCGACGAGCCGATCGCCATCGTGGCGGTGTCGTGCCGGTTCCCGGGTGCCCCCAACCCGGAAGCGTTCTGGGAGGTGTTGTCCGGCGGCGTCGACGCGATCCGGGAAGTCCCGGAGGACCGCTTCGACATCGACGAGTTCTACGACCCGGACCCGGATACGGCGGGCAAGACCTACACCCGCTTCGGCGGATTCCTCGACGGAATCGACGGATTCGATCCGGAATTCTTCGGCATTTCTCCGCGCGAGGCCGTCTGGATCGAGCCACAGCAGCGGCTGATGCTCGAAACGGTGTGGGAGGCACTCGAGAGGGCCGGCTACTCGCCGGCGGAGTTGCGCGGCAGCCGAACCGGCATCTTCGCCGGGGTGGCCGCCAACGAATATGCCCACCTGCTGTCCGCCGAATCGATCGACAAGATCGAGCCCTACTTCATCACCGGCAACGCGCTCAACGCCATCTCCGGTCGGGTCGCCTTCGCGCTCGGGCTGGAAGGACCGGCGGTGGCGGTCGACACGGCGTGCAGTTCGTCGCTGGTAGCCGTCCATCAGGCCTGCCAGGCATTGCATTCCGGTGACTGCGATCTGGCGTTGGCCGGCGGTGTGAACGTCTTGCTGAGTCCGGTCACCGTGGTGGCGGCCTCCCGGGCGAGGATGCTGTCGCCCGTCGGACGATGCAAGACCTTCGACGCCTCGGCCGACGGCTATGTGCGCAGCGAGGGTTGCGGGATCTTGGTGCTCAAGCGGCTCAGCGATGCGGTGCGCGACGGCGACCGCGTTGCCGCGGTGATCCCGGGCAGCGCGGTCAACCAGGACGGCGCGTCCAGCGGTTTGACCGTGCCCAATGGTGGTGCACAGCAACGCCTTATCGGCACGGCGCTGGCCCGCGCCGGTTTCGCCGGCGGCGATGTGGACTACCTTGAAGCCCACGGGACGGGCACCCCGTTGGGTGACCCGATCGAGGTGCAGGCGGCCGCGGCCGCCTATGGCGCCGCCCGCGATGCGGACCGGCCGTTGCTGATGGGATCGGTGAAGACCAACATCGGTCACCTCGAGTCGGCGTCCGGGGCCGCCGGTCTGATCAAGGTCGTGTTGTCGCTGCAGCACGGGGTGCTGCCGCAGAGCCTGCACTTCGACAACCCGTCGCCGCATATCCCGTGGGATTCGCTGCCGGTGCAGGTGGTGGACAAGTCGACGCCGTGGCAGGCCAACGGCAGGCCGCGGCGCGCGGGCGTGAGTTCCTTCGGGTTCACCGGCACCAACGCACACGTGCTGATCGAGGAGGCGCCGGCGCAACCGGCGAGCCCCGACGAACCCGCCGCCGACGACGACGCGGCGGTGGTGGCGCCGGAGACGGACGGACGCGACGAGACGGTCAATGTGCTGGCGCTGTCGGGTCGGTCACCGGAGGCGCTGGTGGCGTTGGCGCAGCGGTACGGCTCCTGGCTGGACAACCAGCCCGAGGCCGACATCGCCGATGTGTGCCGCACCGCCGGGGTCGGGCGTTCGCATTTCGAACACCGGGCCGCGCTGGTCGTGGATTCGGTTCAAAGCGCCCGCGACGGCCTGGCCGAGTTGACCGAGAACCGGCTGCGCCCCGGCGTGGTGCGCGGCGAGTGCACCGACCGGCCGACGACGGCGTGGTTGTTCACCGGGCAGGGCAGCCAGCATCCGGGGATGGCGCGCGAGTTGTTCGACGCCGAACCGGTTTTCGCCGACACCGTGCGACGCTGCGCGGACGCGGTCGACGGGATCCTGGCGCGCCCGCTGCTGGAGGTGCTGTTCGCCACCGACCGCGAAACCGGCGGTGAGGCCGGTGAAACCCTCAAGCACACCTCGTTTGCGCAGCCGGCGCTGTTCGCCGTCGAGATGGGTCTGGCCCGGCTGTGGCAGTCGTGGGGCATCGAGCCCGATGTGGTGCTGGGGCACAGCGTCGGCCAGTACGCGGCCGCCTGCGTGGCCGGGGTCTTTAGCCTCGAGGACGGGGCACGGCTGATGGCCGAGCGCGGCCGGTTGTTCGGCAGCCTGCCCGACGGCGGCCGAATGGTGGCGGTGTTCACCGACCCCAAGCAGGTCGAGGAAGTCGCCACCGAATTCCCGCGGGTGTCGGTCGCGGCCTACAACGGCCCGAACACGGTGCTGTCGGGCCCCGGTGAAGACCTCGAACAGATCGTCGACCGATTTGGCAACGACGGAATCCGCTGCAGCTGGTTGGAAACCAGCCACGCCTTCCACTCCGAGTTGCTGGAGCCGGTGCTCGGCGAATTCGAGTCCTACGCGGCACGGATGCAGTTCGCCGCGCCGACGTTGCCGCTGGTCTGCAACCGCACCGGCACGGTGCTCACCGCGGACACCCCACTCGACGCGCAATATTGGCGTCGGCATTCCCGCCAGCCGGTGCAGTTCGCCGAAAGCGTGCGCACCGTGGCGGCGCTGGGCTGCTCGGTGCTGATGGAGATCGGTCCGCAACCGGTGTTGACCGGGGCCGCGGTGCAGGTGTGGCCGGAACATCTGGCCGCGCCGCGGGCGATCGTTTCGCTGCGCAAGGGCATCGGCGACCGGCGTCAGATCGCCGAAGCACTGGCCGCGGCCTACGTCAGCGGCCACCGGCCGAACTTCGCTGCACTGCATCGTCAGTCGCGCCGCAGACTGGAACTGCCCACCTATCCGTTCCAGCGTCGGCGGTTCTGGCCCAAGGCCTCCGCGATCACCGTTGACGGTCCGGCGACGTCCGGGCTGCTCGGCAGCGCCAAGGATCTGGCCTCCGGGGACTCGGTGTACACCAGCAGGCTGTCCGTCAGGTCGCAGCCGTGGCTTTCCGACCACGTCATCTATGGCACCGTCGTCGTACCGGGCGCGACGTATGCGGCGATGGCCCTGGCCGCCCTTGGACCGCCGGCCCGGGTCAAGGACGTCTTCTTCTACGAGCCGATCATCCTGCCGGAAAAGGATTCCCGCGAGGTGCAGCTGACGTTGCATCCGCTCGAGGACGGTGCGGGCTGGAAATTCCAGGTGCACAGCCGCCCCTATGGTGTTCGCGACGCTGATTGGTCGTTGAACGCCGACGGCACCGCGGTGTCCGGTGCCGACGACGAGGCGACACCCGAGCAGGCGGATCCCGTCGACGCGGCCATCGAGCGGATGGAGCGGATGCGTCCGCAGGAGCTGTTCGAGACCTTCGCGGACATGGAGCTGTCCTGGGGGCCGAACTGGTCCGGTTCGCTGAAGTCGCTGTGGCTCGGCGAAGGCGAGGCGATCGGCGACATCTCGGTCGGTGAAGAACTTTCCGAGCAGCTCGGGACCGAGCCGATGCATCCGGTCCTGATGGACCTGTGCACCGGGGTCGCCTTCCCGGCGTTCCCCGCGCTTCGTGCGGCCGAACAGGGCGTCAATGACCTGTTCCTGCCGCTGCGCTACGGGCAAGTGATGCTGGCCGAGAAGATGCCGCGCCGGTTCTACTGCCGTGCCAAGTGGCACGCCAGCGAACTCAACGCCGAAACTCAGGTCTTCGACCTCGATTTCGTCGACCGGGATGGCCGTCACTTGGGCGGAATCCGGGAGTTCACCGTCAAACGTGCGCCCCGAGAGGCCTTGCTGCGCGGGCTCGGTGGCGACGCCACTCGGCTGCTGTACACGCTTGGCTGGCACGAGGTGCCTATTGCCCCAACTAGCGAAGACGCCGGAACCCCCAGCGGTACATGGCTGGTCGCCGGATTCGGTGAACTGGCGGCCGCGCTGCCGGGCTGCATCCCGTGCGACCGGGCGAACGACTCCGAGCTGCTGGGCCAGCTGTTGGCCCAGGCGCACGAGCGCGGTATGCCGTTCACCGGCATCGTCTGGCGGAGCGCCGGGCGAAAGGCCGACGAGTCGACCGCAGAGCAGATCACCCGGCTGGAAGCCGAGATCGAAAACCTGCTGAGCGCCGTGCAGACCGCGCAGGCCGACAACTCGGTGAAACTGCCCGGCGGGCTGTGGATCGTCACCGAACGAGCGGTGGCGACCGAGTCCGGTGAGCCGGTCGACCCGGTGCAGGCGGCGTTGTGGGGACTCGGGCGCACAATCCTCAACGAGGAACCCGGGCTGCGCAGCAAGCTCATCGACCACGACGGTTCGCCGGAGGCGGTGAGGCTGCTGACCGGTCTACTCGCTGCGCCGATCGACGAACCGGAACTGGCTCTGCGCCAAGGAAAAGCGTTGGCATCCCGGTTGCTGCAGTGGTCGCGTAGTGGTCATCTCAACGTGCCGCGCGCCGACGATTACGCCCTGCTCCCCACCGAGCGCGGCGCGATCGACAACCTGCGTCTGACCGAGACCGACGTGCCGCCGCCCGACGAGGGCTATGTGCAGGTGCGGGTCGAAGCCGCGGGCCTCAACTTCCGCGATGTGCTCAACGTGTTGGGCCTCTATCCGGGTGACCCGGGCCCGGTCGGCGGCGACTTCGCCGGCACCGTCACCCAATTGGGCGAGGGCGTCACCGGACTGGCGGTCGGCCAGCGGGTCTACGGCACCATGCAGGGCGCTTTCGCCACCCGGTTCAACGTGCCGGCCCAGTTCCTGGCGCCGATCCCGGACGGGGTGAGCGCGGTTGAGGCAGCGACCATTCCGGCCGCGGCGCTCACGGTCCGGCTCTCGTTCGACTGGGCGAAGCTGAACCCCGGCGACAAGGTGCTCATCCACGCCGCTAGTGGTGGTGTCGGGTTGGCCGCCATCCAGATGGCGCAACGGCACGGTGCAGAGGTTTACGCGACGGCAAGCACCTTCAAGCGGGCGACGCTACGTAAGCTCGGTGTGAAGCATGTGTACGATTCGCGGACAACCGATTTCGCCGACCAGATCTTAGAGGATACCGGCGGCTCGGGTGTGGACGTAGTGCTCAACTCCCTGACCAGCGAAGGTTTCGTCGAGGCGACCGTCCGGGCCACCGCCAAGAACGGCCGTTTCGCCGAGATCGCCAAGCGCGACATCTGGACGCATGAGCAGATGGCCGAGGCCCGACCCGACATCGCCTACGAGATCGTCGCGTTGGACACGGTGATGTTCACCGAACCCGAGCGCATTCGCACCTTGCTCAGCGAGGTGTCGGACGGGTTGGCAAAGGGCGAGTGGACGCCGCTGCCCGCCGAGATCTACCCGCTGACGGAGGCCCGGACGGCGTTTCGCCGCATGCAGCAGGCGCGGCACATCGGCAAGATCGTCTGCCAGATGCCGAACCCGCTTGCGCCGCGCAGGGATCGGAGCTATCTGATCACCGGTGGTCTCGGTGCCATCGGTCTGCACACGGCGTCGTACCTGGCGCAGCTCGGGGCCGGTGACATCGTGCTGACCAGCCGGCGTGAGCCGGATGCGGAGGCACAACGTGCGATCGAGGAGATCGCCGAGCGCTACAAGTGCCGCGTCCACACCTTTGCGGCCGATGTCGGTGAGGAGCCGGAGGTCGAGAGGCTGCTCGAGCGTATCCGCGCGGAGTTGCCGCCGCTGGCGGGAGTGGCGCACCTGGCCGGTGTGCTCGACGACGCGTTGCTCAACCAGCAGGACCTGGACCGGTTCCGGACCACGTTGGCGCCCAAGGCGTTCGGTGCGTTCCACTTGGACCGGTTGACGCGGGACGACAAGCTGGACTTCTTCATCGTGTCCTCGTCGGTGTCCAGCTTGCTCGGATCCCCGGGCCAGGCCAACTACTCGACCGCCAACGCGTTGCTCGACGGTCTGATCGCGGACCGAAAGGCGCACGGCTTGCCGGCGACCGGGATCAACTTCGGTCCCTGGGGCGGCGGCGGTATGGCGTCGTCGGAGGCGGCCAGCGCCAATATCAGTGCGCAGGGTCTGCTTCCGCTGGATGCGTCGGGTGCACTGGGTGCGCTCGCCGAAGTGGTCGCCAACGGAACCGGGCAGGCAACGGTCCTCAAGGCCAACTGGGCGCGTGCGGCGAAGGTGCTGGGCAGTTCCCGTCCGCCGATGCTGGATCTGGTGCTGCCCAGTGCGATGACCGAGGTGGTCGACAGTGAGTTGCTCCGGCAACTGCAGGAGATCCCGGTGGCCCAGCGCGCCAGTTTCATCACCGAGTTCCTGCAGCGCGAAGTGCAGGGCTTCCTGCGGCTGGCGCAACCGCCCGCGGCAACCAGTCGGTTCCTGGACCTGGGCACGGACTCGCTGATGGCGGTCGAACTCCGCAACCGGCTGCACAGCCAGTTCGGTGGCGCGTTCACCATCAACGCCACCGCGGTGTTCGACTATCCGACCATCGGGGGGCTGGGTGAGTACCTGGCCAACCAGTTGCCGGATGCGGAGTCCGAATCGGCCGAGGCGCAGGGCGAGTCAGCGTCGGCCGAGGCGGAATCCGATGCGCCGTCCGACGAGGCGGAAGCCGTGGCGGCCGGCGAGCCGAGCTGATCGCGACCGCCTCCCGACACGACGGCGTGGTCGGTCGGGCGCGTAGCCGGTCCTGCGACGAGCCCGACGTTGTGCTCGATCGCGGCGGCGAGGCCTAGCTGGCGGTGCGGGGCACCCGCACCGCCAGCATGGCCAGCAGGCCGGCCGCCAGGACCGCGCACAAGCCGCCCATGCCGGCCCGGTCGGCGCCGAACAGGTCGACGAAGGTGAAGAACATCCAGGGCGCCAAAAACGAGGCGGCCCGCCCGGTGGTGGTGTAGAGGCCGAACGCCACTCCCTCCTTGCCCTGCGCGGACATGCGCAGCATCAGCGCCCGCGCGGAGGCCAGGATGGGGCCGACGAACAGGCACAGCAGCAGCCCGCAGATCCAGAACGCCCGCGGCCCGGAGGCGCACAGCAGCGCCACTCCGATCGCGATCATGAGCGTGAGCGAGCCGGTGATGACGGGTTTGGGGCCCACCCGGTCGGCGAGCAGGCCGCCCACCACCGCGCCGATCGCGGCGACGATGCTGACGCACACACCGAAGATGAGCACGTCGGCTTGCGATACCCCGTACACGCTGACGCCGAGGACCGCGCCGAACGCGAAAATGCCGGTCAGCCCGTCGCGAAACACCGCGCTGGCCAGCAGGTAGTAGACCACGTGGTGGTCACGTCGCCACTCGCTCTTCACCTCCCGCCACAGCGCGCGATAGGCGCCACCGATACCGGCGGCCGGTCGGGGGTCGACGGCGGCCGGTGCGCGCACCAACGCCAGCAGTGGGCCGGCGAACACCGCCAGCCATGCCGCGGCCACCACCATCGCCACCCGCACATTCTGGCCGTCGGCCGCCGCCAGCCCGAACAAGCCGCGGGTGTCGCCGTCGCCGTCGATGAAGCCGAAATACAGGATCAGCAGCAACAGCACACTACCGAAAAACCCCGACGCCGAGCCGATCCCGGAGACCCGCCCCATGTTCCGCGGTGTGGAGATTTGGCTCAACACGGCGTTGTAGGGCACCGTCGCCAGGTCGCTGCACGCCGCGGTGCAGGCCAGCAGGAGCAGACCCGGCAACAGGTAGTGGTAGTCGGTTTTGATGAGGCTCATGGCGGCGGTTAAGACGACGACCACGCCGGTCAGTATCGCCAATGCGGTGCGGCGACGGTGCGGGGCGTCGACCCAGACCCCGGTCGCCGGCGCCAGGAACGCGACGAACAGCCCCGCGAACGTCAGTGCCCGGCCCAGCCAGCTGGCCGGCGTGGTGGCACCGGGCAGCCCCTCACCGACCGCCCCGGTGAGGTACACGGAGAACACGAACGTGATGACCACGGCGTTCACGCCGGTGGCGCCGCAATCCCACAGCGCCCACGCCACGATCCGGGACCGTGAGACGGTCGGCGATTCGATCGTGCTCATGACCGCACTCCCGTGGCGCATTTCGGTCGGTTCCGCGGGGGACTCACCCACAACACCTCACCCTTCTGTGCCCTCGTTGTCGTGCTCTGGCCGGCGCCGGCCCACCACCGCACCCGCGCCCCCCGCCACCAGCAGCGCCAGCCACCCCAGGTGCGCCGCGACCG